>JBGVON010000050.1:0-58603 GCA_045126495.1 Faecousia sp. | reverse complement strand
GATGCGTCCACATCCCGGACAGAAATACCCAGATAGGCACCGGTCACATAACCAAATTCCTTCAAATCAGAAATAATACCGGAGACATCATCCATGGGTATGGCAAAGCCCAAGCCCTCGATAGACGCGCCGGAATCGCTGCTTCCGGAATACTTTGCCGTGGTGATACCCACCACTTCTCCCTGCATATTAAAGAGCGGCCCGCCGGAGTTGCCGGAGTTGATGGCAGCATCCGTTTGCAGCATGTTGATGACTGAACCGTCGGTATCCACAATTCTGTCCTTGGCGCTGACATAGCCAACCGTTAAAGTAGAGGTCAGTTCACCCAAAGGATTTCCGATCGCCGCCACCATGTCGCCCACGGTCAGCGCATCGCTGCTGCCCAGAGTCACATAGGGCAAGCCTTCCTTTTCTACCTTCAAAAGCGCCACATCGTTGGTGGTATCGTAGCCCACGATCTCTGCCTGCAAGGTGGTTTCATCATGGGTGATGACCGCTGCCTGAGTGGCGCCCTCGATCACATGGTAATTGGTGACCACATAACCGTCGGAAGAAATAATAAAGCCGGAGCCTGCGCTTTCACCGTAACCGTTGGCGCTCTCATATCGGGCGACCACTGCCACCACCGCCTGCACATTCTTGGCATACACCTGACCGGGGGTCATGGGACCCTGGGCAGGCAGCTGGGGATTGGCGCTCTGTCCCTTATTTTCCCCATACAATTGCTCCAATGCGGCAAATTTCTCCTCCATGGCAAGCTCAATACTATCAAACTTATCCTGCCACACACTGGTCACCGCAAAGGCGGTGGCGCCGCAGCAGATCGCCAACAAAAGGGCAACCGCCAAAAGTTTCCGGGCGCGACCCTTTCCTGCCTTTTTCTTAGGTTCCGGCTGCACAGGGGGCTGCGCCTCGGACTCTATGTAAGGACTCTCATAAGGAGAGTCAGCATAGGGGGATCGCTTTTGAGAGATCGGGGTATATCCATTCTCGTTCATATCCATAAAACTCGCTCCTGTCCGATTATTTCTATCAGAATACAACACAGATATGAAAAAACTGTGTCCATTTGCTGTGATTTTCATTTTTTCTCTATTATCATACCACAAGCCCGGCTTTTCAGCAAGCTAAAAACCGCGCTTTCCGAGGCTTTATTTCAGGCTTGCGCTGCTATTTAAAATCAATGTGCTGTACGCAAAAAGCACGTCCTGTCCTGTGAACGACAGATATTCTCCCAGTACAGAAGAACCAACATACCGGATATCCACCAAGGTCACCCGGTGGTAGTCCTGAATCAGCAGCGGCACCAGAGAACTTCCAAAGGAATCCCGGAATACGACCAATTCCTTTTCCGTTGCTGCCTGTGGATTTTCTATGGTGAGCAGCGCCTGCGTACCGGACAAATATACTTCATACGGGTCTGCGCCGGTGAGTTTGCTCACATCGTACACCGGCTGATAGTGCCCGGTTTCATGATTGTAGACCCTGCATGCTTTCAGCCACGGACTCTCCATAAGGTACAGGCTTTCCGGCTGCATGGGCAGCGCCGCCTGCCCGTAGTATACGCCATAAAAGTCCTGCGTTGCCGTTACAGGGGTAAAATCCTCCTCTTTCGGCGCAGTTACCCCCATGGCGCGGCACAGAGTCTGCGCCACATCCAGCAAAGTCTCCTGCCGCCAATGGGTGTCGGTACGGTAATAATTTTCAATGCCAAGATCGCCGGTAATATCCACCGGCTGCGCCCAAGGCATTCCCTCTGTCACCTGAGAAAACAGCGCTGCATAATCCATGGCAGGATAGCCGTTTGCCTCCGCCAGATAGTATCCCTTATCCGGAATCACAGTCATATAGATGTCGCTGCCGGTATCTTTCAGATACTTTTCATAGATGAAATTGAATTTTTTCAACGCATGGGACACAGAAGGCCCATGCAGCGGGTAATCCAGCTTTGCCGCGTAACCCTTTTCCAGATAAATGCCGTTATTGTCTTTTTGTTGCAAAATACGATAGGAAAACAAGGACTTTACGGTGCGGAAGGAATCCCGCAACGGGAATTGATCCAAAGAAAAGCCTGCAAATTTCTCCATGAAACTACCGCTAAGAAGCGCTTCCCGGGAAATTTCCGGCATCTGCTGCAAAGGTCTTCTCTCTGCCAGGGATACATCCTTTCGAGGCGAAAACCATGCAAAAAGAGAAAGTCCAGCCCACAGAGCAAGGACGATTCCTATGCCAACGGCGCGAATTATTTTGTTCATAAGCGCCTCCTTAAAAGCGGAAGTAAAGGAACGGGCTGAATGAGCCGTCCACCAAATAAGCGGTACTGAGCAGCAGGAGTGTCCCAAGAACCAACGGCTCTAAAATCCCGCCCACAGGGGTAGACCGAACCCACAAAGCCGCCCGTTTCACAATGGGTGTCGCACCCAGGATTCCTGCAATCAGCAGCACTCCAAAGCTTCGCAAATAATATAACGCCTCCCCTGTCACCAGAGGCAGACCCGCCAGACCGAACATCCCCGCAAGGTCACTGCCCGCCTGATGCAGGCTTTGAGCATTGAACAGAACAAAGCTAATGCACACCGTCAGCAGCACATACCCATGGCAGAAAACCGCCGGCAGCCTTTGCAGCGCCGGTATCTGCTTTTCCACAAGCAAAAGCGCCGCAAACAGCAGCCCCCACAACACAAAATTCCACGCTGCCCCGTGCCACAGGCCGGTCAGCAGCCACACTGTCAGTATATTCACCATCCTCCGGAATCTTCCCACCCGGTTGCCCCCCATAGGGATATACACATAGTCCCGAAACCAACTGCCAAGGCTCATGTGCCAACGGCGCCAGAATTCTGTGACACTTTTGGAAATGTAAGGGTAATTGAAATTCTCATTAAAATGAAAGCCAAAGATCCTACCCAAACCGATTGCCATATCGGAATAGCCGGAAAAATCGAAGTAAATATGCAGCATAAATGCAACGGCATACATCCAGTAAAACAGCACCGAGGGTGATTCCGATTGACGGAACAATTCTGTTAGCAGTGCAAGCTGATCCGCCAGTAGAACCTTTTTGCCCAAGCCTATGAGAAAACGTCCCACGCCACAGGTAATTCCCTGCCAGCTATGGGCGCGGTGATCCAGTTCCCGGGCCACGTCCGCATACCGCACGATCGGGCCTGCAATCAACTGGGGAAACAAGGTCACATAAGCGCCGAAGGTAATGGGATTTTTCTGCACCGGTACTGTTCCCCGGTACAGGTCAATGGTATAGCTGAGACATTGAAAGGTATAAAAACTGATGCCCACAGGCAGCGACAGACGCAAAAGCGGAATCCCCAGTCCGGTGACTGCATTGAAGCTGTCAATGAAAAAGTCCGCATACTTAAACACCGCCAAAAAGCCCAGTCCAATGGCTACCGAGAGCCATAACCAAAGCTGCTTTCCCCTTTTTGTCTGTGCACGGTAAATTCCCAGACCGCACCCGTAAAACAGGGCAATGGTCACCAGCATCAGCAGTACGTATTTGGGTTCGCCCCAGGCATAAAAGCCCAAGCTAAATACCAGCAGCACCGTATTTTTTAGACGCTTTGGGGACAAAAAATAGCAGACAGCCACCAAGGGCAGAAAATAATATAAAAACGGGATACCTGAAAAGAGCATAGCCGCCCTCCTTATAAACAATGCGGGCGTGCCTTCCGGCACGCCCACGATCCTTAGATGGTAAAATCCAATTTACCGCCGCAAAGAGCAGCAAATGTGTCCACATAGGACTGGGCGGTTTTGCCCAAATTGCTATCCAGCATAACAAACATGACCACATCACCATAACCGGCAGCCATCACTTGATCCGCCATGGCACAAATCCATTTCCGAGGATCAATATTCTCTTTCATTTGACGGGCAACCGACTGGGCATCCCCCGCGTCCTTTACACGCACCAGCACCAGAGAAAATGCCTGCGAACCGGTCATGGGTTCATAGACAGCGATGTCCTTGATCTTTTCCGGCGTGTCCAGACCTGTAAAGCTTTTCAGCGCCCACAAGCCGTCCTCGGTGGTATCCTGCAAATCCACAGGCATCTGTCCGCCCATGAACTCCGCGGGATTCTTCTCCATGATCTGATTGGCAAGGGTCTCCATGGTGCCGGTAAAAGGCTGGGGGTTATTTTGCGTCTGTGTCTGAGACGAAGCGGGTGTCTCCGTTTTGTTCCTTCTGCAAGCCGTCATGGTCAGAATCACTGTGACTGCCAGCAGAAATGTCATCCATTTTTTCACGTTTCCGGGTCCTCCGATCCTTTTGCTTTTTATAAAGAGTATACCCCGCAAACAGCAATCCTATACCTGCCGCCACACCGGCAGTATCCAAAAGCACATCCCAGATACTGGGACCCCGATCCGGTACGAACCGCTGAATGGTTTCATCCATGCCTGCCGCAAGAAAACCACCAAGAAGCGCCCATGCCCGATTGCGGTGCAGCATGGCAACCAGCCACGCAAGCAAACTGCCAAGACAGGCAAATTCCGTAAAATGCCCCAGCTTTCGCAGCAGGCCGTGACCGGCATCCGGTTCATCGGACCCACCGGGGAAAATCGCAGCCAGCAGGTCTCGCAGCCATCCGCTGATAGCGCCGGAAACAGATCCAGGAAGCATGGAATTGCCCCAGATCCACAAAAGATTCAAAAGAATCAGCGCGCCGCACAGGCGAAGCTTTCTAGTCGTTCTTTCCATTACAGAACGCCCAAATGCTCCAACAGGATCTTCACGCCCAGGGCAATCAGGATCACGCCGCCGGCAATCTGGGCTTTCTTTTCAAACCGGCTGCCGAAGAGGTTGCCGATCTTCACGCCCAGAGCAGAAAGCAAAAAGGTTGTCACGCCGATAAGCGCTACCGCCACCACAATGTTCACATTACCCGCCATAGCAAGAGAGATACCCACCGCCAAGGCGTCAATACTGGTGGCAACTGCCATTACAAACATCGTCTTTACGGAAAAATCCGCATTGTTTTCACAGTCACACGCAGAGGAAAACGCTTCTTTAAGCATATTGATGCCGATGATTGCCAGCAGGCCGAAAGCGATCCAATGGTCAAAAGACTGGATGGCTTTGGCAAACAGTGCGCCCAGCAAATAGCCGATCAGAGGCATCAGCCCCTGAAATCCGCCAAACCAACCACCACAGATGGCGCTTTCTCGAATCCCCGCTTTTTTCACGGACAGACCCTTGCAAACGGATACGGCAAAGGCGTCCATACTCAGACCCACTGCCAGCAAAAACAGCTCTCCGAAACCCATGAAATTTCCTCCGCTTTTGAAATATTTTTCTGCGGATGATTATAACAATCAATTGTATTATTGTCAATTCATTTGCCCATCAAAAAAGCCGCTGCCCTAAGCTGTCGCAGGGCAGCGGCTTCATTACAAGCAAACATCACGCAACGCACCACAAATTCCGCCGACTTATGATCCGTTTAATGATGGTGATGATGATGGTGATGATGGGATTCTCCAAAATCCACATGGCAATGGGCATCACAGCAATGCTCCCCTTCCGATTCCAACTCTAAGGTAGCATGACCGATGCCGTGTTCACGAAGTTCCTCACGAATACGATCTTTGATTTCATGGTGGTCAGCATTGGTGACAACATGCATGGTGGCATAGTTATTATGACCGTCCATGCTCCAAATGTGGATATGGTGGACATCCAGGACACCGTCAAGTGCCATAACATGCTCCCTGATTTCAGGGACATCCATACCATGCGGTGTTTTTTCCAAAAACAAATCAACAGCTTCCCGCAAATTTTTCACGGCATTTATCAAGATAAACGCCGCTACCCCAATGGACATAAGGGGGTCAATGAGGGCAAAATCCGTAAACCGCATGACCACGGCACCCACCAGCACTACCGCCCAGCCCAGCACATCTTCCAGCATGTGCAGGTTTACCGCCTTTTGGTTCAGCGAATCCCCCTCCCGGGTAAAAAATGCCGCAAAGAAATTCACCGCAACGCCCACAACAGCAAAAACGATCATTCCGTTATAATTGATTTCCGTGGGCGCAACGATTCTGCACACGGCATTGTAGATCACCATACAAGAGCCAAGCAAAAGGATCAAGGTGGTGATCACACTGCCAATCACCGAATATCTTGCATACCCGTAAGTATACGTTTCGTCCGGTTGTTTCTTGCTCCGCTTTTCAAGAAAATACGATATGCCGATACTTGCGGCATCGCCAACATCATGAACGGCATCGGAAACGATGGCAACGCTGCCGGTAACCATGCCGCCGATAAATTCAAAGACAGAAAACGCCAGATTTAAAATAAATGCAATAAAAATATTCTTTTCTGTTTTCATGGACCACGCCTCCCTGTTATCATAATTTTATCATAGTGCCGTGTCGTTTTCAAGGTGCTCCAAGAACGTCAAGGAAAATGCGGCAACGGAAATCCGTTGCCGCATTTGAGAATTAAGCCTTATTGTTCTTCGGTTTCTTTGCCCTTTCTTCCGCAGATGGACATGGTTACAAATCCACCGCAGCTTACAAGCAGAATCGCAAACCAAAGATGCAGGTTGGTGTGATCACCGGTCTGCGGATTGGAAGGAATCACAGGTTTGTCGATAGGTTCAGGCACTTCATCCTGAACCGTATCGTTAGTAACCCACTGGGTTTCGTAGTTGTTGGTACCGTCTGTTGCGGTTGCCTGGTTCTTAATGGTTGCAGCACCGATCTTTTCATCAACCGTCACCTTGAAAGCAACTGTCACAGTGGACCATGCAGGAACATCGTCCAAATTCCAGACGATCTTACCATCGGCATACACACCGCCGTTATCGGCAGAACCGGTAACATAGGTGGTATTTGCAGGAATCACATCGGCGATCTTAATATCAGCAATATCGCCGGAGGCATTGGTAAAGCTGATCGTATAGAGCAGTTCATCGCCCTCGCGAACCTGCTTGCCGTCAATGCTTACGGTAACGTCCTGAGAAGAGAATACGTCCTTCACCAGCGCTTTCTCAACAGTGTGGTTCACCACTTCATTGGTATGGTAGATATTCACGCCGTCGCGAACCACTGCGGTATTGGCAACGATGGCTTCGACCGCATCCACCTTAACTTCAAAGGATACCGTCACGCTTTCGCCCCTTGCCACAGGGAGGATCCAGTTGAGATGTTCCCCTGCGTAAGTGCCGTTGTGAGATGTAGAACCTGTCACATAGGAGGTGTGCGCCGGAATGGTATCCATAATATCTACCACAACATTCTCACCGGTGTAATTGGTGTAGGTAATGAAGTAGGTAAGGACATCCCCTGCGTTGACCTTGCTGCCGTCGATCTGTGTGGTGGTATTGCCTGCAAGATAGACTTCCTTCTCGGTAACCTCCTCAAAGGTTGCATTGGTGAATGTTACATTCGCAGATACAGAGGCAGCAGAGGAAATGCCGGTAAGCAGATTGGTTACCGCTGCTTTGAGCTGTCCGTCACCGATATCGCTGACCTGAACCACGAACTGATACTGCGTGCGGTCATATACAACGCCCTCCACAGGAGCAGAAGCATCTTCCACGATCACAAAGTAATGTATACCGGTGGCGCTGAGGGTTCTTGCAAAGGTGAACCCGCCACCCACATTCTTGGCACTGGCAAGCAATTCTGCCGTGTTCTTGGTAATGTCGAAGGAGTTGTCAGTCTTATAAAGCCGGAAGGTAAAGGTGTTATCTGTCAAAGTACCTCCCTTCAATTCCTTAGAACCCTGAAAGGTGACCTGAGCAGAATTGGGGGTATAGGTATTTTCAAACTTGATATCGGCATTGCTGATGTTTGCAGAAGCGCTCAGCACACCGTTGGTATCCGTAACGGTAACTGTCACGGCAACGGGCTTATGAACGCCGTCATAGCGCACACCTGCCGCAGTACCGGCAGCCTCTTTGATGGTGTAGGTATAAGTGCCTGCCTGGGTATAGGTGATCGCATTGAAGCGGAAGCTTCCATCTGCTTTGTTGGTCACGGTTTCCTTCCGGATGTCGCCTTCGTACAGTTCAAAAGTGAACTCTCCGTCTCTGGGAGCACGGCCATGGAGAACCTTCGTGCCGCCAAGGGCATACTGGGTAGAGGTCGCCTTGTAGCTGTTGCGGAAGGTTACCACATTGGCAACCGCATCCTCAAAGTAATAGTTTGCTACCAGCTTGCCGGCATTGGCATCGTTGGTCACTTCTACCACCAGGTCATAGACAGTAGGATCGTAACACATGCCGTTCAGTACATATTTTCCGGTGACCCCATCGTAAATCGCTTCGGCAGGAATCTGCTCAACGATATCATACCGATGGGTTCCCACGCCTGCAAAGGTCAACGCCTTGTCAAAGTCCGCAAAATGCACATCGCCGTTGAGATTGTTGGTGCCGGTCAGAACAGGCGCTGTACGGTCGCCATCGTTGTACACATAGAAGGTAAACTGATCTGCTTCCAAAGTTTTGCCCGTAAGCACCTTGGAAACTGTGCCGTCCAGATCGACGGATACGTCCTGGGGATCGTAGGTATTCACGAAGGACACCGTACCCTTGGTAGCATCCGCTGTATCTACACTTGCCGTTTCCTCTGCGTTCTGGGAATTGACTTTTGCAAGGCTAAGGGCGGCCGTTAATTCACCGTTGTCCTCGGTGACTGTTACGGTAATGCGATATGCTGCGCCGGAGTAGGTCCATCCGGGAGCACCCTGCTCCACTTCGGACAGAAGGAAGTAATAGGTTCCAACCTTAGTGCAAACAGAGGTAAACCGTGCATTTCCTGCGGCATCAGAATAGATACTGAATGCTGCTGCATCAGTTCCGGTCAGGGGGTTCCAATTTGCATCGGTGCGTACCGCCTTAAATTCGAAACCTGCCTTGGAAACTGTATTGTCGCCGGACTTATTTTCTACAATCTTCTTTACATCCAAGCTGACAGGGGCAGTATGGTAGGTATTGTGGAAAGCCACCTCGTAAGAACCGTCGGTGATGGCGGTGTCATTGCGGTCAGTAACCGTTGCCACCAGCTGACCGCCGTTGTCAGTAACGGTAACATCAAAGGTATAGAGGGTTCTATCGTAGGTAACGTTGGCAACATTGCCCTTTACCTCCATCACCTGATAAGCATGGCTGCCCACTTCTGTATAGGTGATACCTGCCAATACATCCTCGATTTTAAAGGTCTTGATGCCGGATTCATTGACAGCATAAACAGTCTCCGCGGTCTTTCCGGCGATATTCTCCCACCCGGTACCGTTCCACTTCTGAACCTGATAGGTGAACTTGCCGCCGCCGTGATTGCCTTCGATCTCAAAATACTTGGTGCCGGCAATATCCAGATCCACGGTAACGGAGGCAGGGGTGTAATGGTTGAACACCACCGCAGTTGCATTGCCATCTGCGGGGATCACCAGCGCGTTATCCCCATCGGCAACTTCACCGGAATGGTTACGGGTACGGTAGGATACCGCAAAGTAACCGGCAGGCGCAGCTTCGGTAACAGTCACAGCCGTTCCGGCAGGCAAACGCAAAATCTCAACGGTCTGCCTTGCCTTGATCTGGAAGGTCATATTACCGGCATCATCCACAGTGACATTGTAGGGGGCTGTATGGGCGCTGTCTTCCACAGAAAAGGTCTTGCCTGCAAGGGCTGCGCCAACATTCACAGTGAAATAGAAGGACGTATCCAAAATACTTCCGGGCACTGCGTGGTCGCTGGTGATCTCCTTTGTAATAAAGAGATTGCCGTATTTATTGGGGGCGTTGGTAACAACCGCGGGAACGAACTGCGTCGCGCCGTTGATCGCCTCGCTCACCAAAGGAATGGTGACCTTATCGGTCTTGCTTGCAATATAATAATCGCCGTTCACGATCTCACCGATCTGACATTCCGTGCCGCCGGGAATGCCGCTGATATACACGGTTTCCCCTGCTTTGACCTGCACAGTAAGAACATTGCCGGTGTAGGTACTTGCCACAATATTGCCCTCTGCATCCACCGCTACGGGGTTAGCGGTAACGCCTGCGGGAACGGTAACGGTCAAGGCGTAAGTGTCGGTGGCATTGCCGATGGCTTCGGTCACTGCCTTTGTCAGAGCAATACCGGTATCGATCTCCACAGTGAGCTTGCCGTTATTGCCCAGCCAAACCACCACATCGTTGCCGTTGTGTTGGGCGGCGGTAGCATAGGTATATTCAGGAGAATATCTTTCCGCCGCTGTCTGGGTATTGTTGGCGGTTTTATTAACCGTCATGTTATGCAGACGGCTGGTGCGGTGAGAACCAACGCCAAGGACTGCGTAGATTTCCGCATTGGGATTGCTCTGTATATACGCCGCAACAGCATTTGCGATCTGATCCTCCTCAATGGTTTTGCCATCATTGAGATAGGTGTCGGCGCTGGCATCGTAGAAGGCAATAGACTCTTTCAAGTACGCCCAATCGGTATATACCAGATAGGTAATCTCCTGCGCTGCATTGGCAGCATCGGTGATAGTAGAGGTGGGGCAATAATAAGTCACATAGGTATAGACCTTGTCTGTATTCTGGGCTGCCTGATAATCTGCATAGGTCATCCAGGTCAGATCATACTTGGCTTCATCCCAGACAATACCATATTCGTTGTTTTCCGGAACGGTAACAACGCTGCCGTCAGACTTGTTGGTGATTTTTGTGAAGATGCCCTGATTGGTCTGGTGATAGTAGTATCTGTTCTCCTCAGAGGGACGGAAGCCAACGTGGGCATCACCCTTGGTCACAGCGCCGGTACTGCCGGCAGGATTCATAACACCGAACCGATTGCTGTAAAAGGATACGGTGCCGGTGACATCATCGATGTATTGATAGCCCTGGATCTTGGATACATCCACTTTGCCGTTGGGCAGCAGAATATCAGAATCCACGCCCACTGTGTAGTATATCCGCAGGGGGTCCTGTACAAATTCCGTAATGGTGGCGGTGGTCTGTTCGCCAACGGTTTTCGAAACGACCTGCTCCATAATAATGGGCAGAATTTCCTGATTGATCTTGATTTCCAGTTTCTGGGTTCCGTCCGCCTGCTGGGTGACGGTGATCAGAATATCCTCGGCAGTATTCCACTGCTCATTGGTAGTGGGATTCATACCGGTACCGGCATCCACGGTATAGGTGCCATCAGCATTCTTCACAACACCGTAAGACGCACCAAACAAAGTGACAGACTGGATCTCCTTGATCTCCATATACTGACCGATAAAGTCAACATAGATCAGCGGGGTGTCGTCTACACCGGTAGCTCCGTCAACAGAAGTGCTGCTGGAAATGGGGTTAAAGACGCCAGAGGAAAGCTCCTCGTAGATCTGCGCAAAGGTAATTGCCAGATCCGAATTGGAAACATCGTAATAAGTATCTGCATAGTTGATATTTGCAGCGATCTTGGCAGCGGTGATCGCGCCGTTCTGATTGGGGTAACTATGGTTAAAGGTCCAGTTATTGTAGGTTACGGTCTCGCCCTTTGCCCACTTCTGGAAATTCTCATAAGCTCTCCTAACATCAGAATTGGCATTTCCGGCGTTAAATCCGTTTCTGGCATCAGCGGGATTCATGAGCAATCTTGCTGCCACATTATTGGTAATGTCCACGCCCACCGTATAGACCGTCGCATCCGCGCGGTAGTGTTCTTCGATCTTGGTTTTTGTGTAAGCGGCATTCAACAGTGTGCTCAAATACAGATTTCTGCCGCTGGCACTGGTGCCATCCTTATCGGAATGGGATGCAAGCTCATAAAAGCCTTCCCTGCTGGCGCGGTTCGCCTGACCGTCGGTAAGTACGATAGCAACAGGGACACGTCCTGCAACATTGGAAGCGTTTGCCAGAATATTGAAGGCTCTGTCAATACCCGACTGCAAGTTGGTGCCCTGGGTATAACCGCTGTCCTTACCCAACACGTTTCTGTTGTTGTCGTAAGCGGTTACAACACCTGCGTCGGAAGATCCGTTGTTATAATAATCGGTAACTACCAGCTCAATGCCGTTATTGTAAGCAGCCAAGGGCAGCACCGTTTCACTGTCAACATTATAGGTAACGATCGCCACCCGGATATTTTTAAGGGTAAGCAGATCATCCAGCAGACCGTTTGCCGCTGTGATGGTACGTTCCAAACGGGTCACGCGCTGATTGTCCTCATCATCCATAGAAGTGGAGGTATCGAGAACCAACACCACGTCCATAGGGCCTGTGGTGGTAGAGGACGCCTTGGTGGTCATGGTAGAACCAAGGGCAGAGAAGATGGTTTGGAAGCTTTCATCCTCTGCAAGGGAGACTTTAAAAGAGGAACCGGGTTCCCCCCTGCTGTTCAGCAGCGCGGTATCACCGTTCTTATAAACGGATTTATCTACCCATACGCGACCTGCATATCGGTTGCCGTCCGTATCGGTACCCATCATTTTTTCCCAACTGTCAGCTGTACCGGGATCTGTGATCGTTCCCGTTACGGCAGATTGCGCCAGCGGAGTTGCCGCCATGGCGCTCAACGGAACATAGCTTACAATCAACGCGATACAAAGAAATACGCTCAGCATTCTTTGGGAAATGTTTATCTTTGCCATTTTTAATATCCTCCTTGATGATACTTCTCATATTTAACATTCCGAATGTGCTGACGGGATGCCTGCATCCCTGTCAAATGGGTTATTCATTCTGGCTCTGGGTCATATCTTTCTTATTTTCCGGGCAGGTACAGATCCCCAGCAATTCTTCACAACTCTCATAAAACAAACACTCCTCGCAGGTGCTGTTCTCATCCATTTTTCCGCTAAAATTTTTGCATGGATTTTGAATTGCTGTAATAAAGGGAATACCTTCATCGGTGTGCTGGGGTTCTCTGATAAAATCCGGATAGATCTCCATGGGTTCAGCATAGTGACTATGCCGGTCGCAGTCTTCATAAAATCCGTATCTTATTTCAAAGCTTTTCCCATGGCTTTGTATGATCTTAAATAAATCGCCTTCCTTTGGAGCAGGAGGCTCTTGTTCCGTATGCATTTTTAATAGATTTGTAAACATCACGTTCTCCTTTCGGCATAGTGTCAAAAAGAAAATCTGCTATACTGCAATCAGGTTGATGTCAGTATAGCAGATTCATTTTATCTTGGGTATTACCTAAAACAAGGAAAAAAGCACTAACTTTTTTCCTATAACAGGAGGTGCCATATAACTTTTAAGGGATATTTTGGATATGCGCCCATGCCCCTCATATAACTTTTTCGGGGTACTTGGGATATGTAAAATCAGAGAATCGCGGCAAAGTCTTCCCGCTCCAAACCGCTTTTTTGTTTAATGGTGCGAATCGCCTGTTTCACACCGGAGACGGACATATTCATTCTCGCACCAATCTCCGCATCAGACAGCTTAAAGGCGGCAAGACGGGCAATGGCGCGGTTCTGCACAGAAAGGTTGGCAATGATCTGACGGCCTGTGATCTTACTGTTCAAATTCGACCAGTTCTCCACGTAGATCTTAAACAGGCGATTGACTTCATGCCATGCGCTTTCGTCCACAGCTTTCAGTCTAAATTCTATCAAGCTGCCCAAAATCCGGCAATATTCCGCAAGCAGACCGTAAAGCTTATCGGGCAATGCAAGGACAATGGCTCTGTCAATGTGGCGAATCGCCTGGGTATCATTTTTCGTATAATGATAAGCAACTGCGCAAGTCAGACGCAGGCATATCTCTACAATTACCGTATTATCCGCCATTGCCTGAGAGATCATCGGCTCAATGGTAGCAGGCAGAAGTCCCATTAAGGCAAGTCCCTTCACGCCTTCCAACGCAAGGGTCTGGGAGGCAAGGCCGTGACCCGTAGCATAGAGATATTTGGCGTAATACACCTTCGCGGCGGGCAAAGAATCCTTATGTAACAGTTCAAAGCAACCGATTTTGAACCAATCCGGGAAGTTTTTTACATCATAAAGCATACTGTCAACGGCACAGATGCTGAGGGTTATAATATCTCTCTCCCTGTCATCCTTGGCGTTTGCCTCGGAGATATGTATTTTGGCTTTTCGCCACATATTTAAGTCGCCCCGCCAAATAGCGCACTGGGCAAGGAGCATACCCCCGGAAATAACGGCGTAGAATCCGGAATGCTTTTCAAGCAGATAATTGGCGCTCTCATACACCTTATCAATTTCGCCTCTGGAATACGCCATCTCAGCAGCGAACAGGATTTGCGCTTCCGGGTTGTACGCCAGATCCGCAATGGCCTTTTCCGCGCAGCCGGGGGCATAATAAAGATTGGTCATACGCAAAAGAGGGGTTTTGCGGGGCATGGGCATATCCGCATTGCGTGCCGCAACCTGCCCGTCCCGGCTTGCCTTGGTTCTGCCGTCTATGGGTTTTGGGGCATCCTTGGGAATCATCCATGCTCTTCCGAAACGGGTAGCGCCGTCTATTTTACCCCCAGCGCATAATGTCTGTATGCGCCTTGGGGAGATGCCCCATTGTTTTGCAACTTCTTCGATCTTCAAATAATCCATGGTTTTTACCTCATGTACCGTATCCTTTTATTCGCCAATACGCCGTTTATATTGTTCGTCAATACGCCGCTTATTTTCCTTATTATACATCGCAATTGCGAATAATACAATAGCTTTCCAACTTTTATTTTACCTTTGTGGAGGAAAAAGCTGACTTGCCATTGGACAAGTCAGCTTTTTGTTACTTCCACTTTTCAATTAGATTGCGGATCTGAGAGGCAAACTTTGCGTTTTCTTTATTGGCGCGGCCTTTACAGGTTTTCACCAAAGCAAGGAGCGCTTCCGCCGCCGCAAGAAGGTCGCCGAAAACAGCCTGAGATCTTGCAGAACCTCTTGCCGTTTCTTCCCGCCGTATGGGTTTGGAGTCGGTAAAGACCGTCATTTTGCCGGTGGCAAGGTCATACTCCGTACCGCTGTACGGCGCTTCCGCATGGCAACCCATTTGGGTCAGTAATTTCTGAAATACAACGCAGACAGCATCATCCCCGTGATTGACAAATACCGTTTGGGGTTTTTCTTTGAAGCCAGCCAACCAGCGCAGCAGACCTGCCTGATCTGCATGACCGCTGGTGCCGTGCAGCGCGGCAATTTCCGCATTTACGGAGATGTCCTCACCGAACAGCCGCACATACTGGGCGCCGTTTTGCAGTTTTCTGCCAAGAGACCCCTCTGCCTGATAGCCCACAAAGAGAACGGTGTTCTGTTCTCCCCAAAGGTTGTGCTTCAAGTGGTGTCGGATCCGGCCCGCCTCGCACATACCGCTGGCAGACAGAATCACCTTTGGACGCTTATCGAAATTGATCTGCTTGGATTGATCAGAGGTTACAGACAGGCAAATATCATCAAACCAGATGGGATTGATTCCCTGCCTGACCAATGCCGCCGTCTCTGGATCGAAACAGCTTTGATCACATTGAAGGAAGATACCTGTGGCTTCCACAGCCAGGGGGCTGTCCACATAGACCGGGAATCCGTCATGACCGCGAACCATGCCCTCCTGCTTGATCTGCCGAATGGCGTACAGCATTTCCTGTGTTCTGCCCACCGCAAAGGACGGGATCACCACATTGCCGCCCCGATCAAAGGTGCGTTGCAACACGTTGGCAAGCTCCCCTACCGTATCTCCCGGTTTTTCATGCAGCCGATCGCCGTAGGTGGATTCAAGCACCAGATAGTCTGTCTGTTCCACCGGCAGAGGATCGTTGATGAGGGGTTGGTTAATATTACCCACGTCGCCGCTGAACACGATCTTCTTTGTCACGTCATCTTCTGTCAGCCATAACTCGATACAAGCAGAACCCAACAGATGCCCAATGTCCGAAAACCGGACCGCAACACCTTCTTCTGCCTGAATCATTTCCCCATACCCGCAAGGACGAAACCGGGAAATGGCACCCACCGCATCCGCCACGGTATACACTGGGGTAACCTGCTCGTCACCGGCGCGCTGGGCTTTCCGGTTCTGCCACTGGGCTTCGGATTCCTGAATGTGGGCTGAATCCCGCAGCATAATATTGCACAGATCGCAAGTGCTGGCGGTCGCGTAAATGCTACCCCGGAAACCGTCCTTATACAATTTCGGCAACATGCCGGAATGGTCAATATGGGCATGGGTCAGAAAAACCGCCTCAATGGTATTGGCAGGCACAGGGATGGGCACATTCTCAAATACATCAATGCCCTGCTCCATACCGCAATCCACTAAGTATTTCTTGCCGCACACCTCCAACAGTGTACAGCTGCCGGTAACCTCATGGGTCGCGCCAATAAATTGGATTTTCATAAAAAATTGCCCCCCCCTCATTTCGTCAATATACCATTTTCCTTCTGTATTGATTATAGCACAAAAAAGCCGCCAGTACAGAGGTTATTTTGAAATTTTGCAAGAAAACCGTGTGATTTGTGTTGCTCGGTTTATGGGTTAGGCAATTTGCAATACACCTTATAATTTGGGGGATGTCTGCGCTTTGAACTCTTTTGTTACCTCATTGTATATATCCATTAATAAGGAGTCTTATATAAAAGAAAAAGCGTCATAAAGATTCTATAAGAATCGTTATGACTCATGAAGATTGGGAAATATTGAAAAATTCATATTTCTATGCTATAATAAGAAAAAAGCGAGGTGCCATTTTTATGAAAATACACGGTGTAAAGCGCGAGTGGTCTCACCCAATTTTCTGTATGAAAAAACATCATTGCCCCCGTTGCAACGAAATATTAGAAAAGGTCAAAACGGAGACTGTGGTTAATTCGAAATCAGAAGAAGCAAAGAATTACGATTTTTCTCAGGCTGGCGGCGATGGTTATATGATAGGAAATATAAAATTCGTAAGAACTGCTTTTAGGTGCGACAAGTGTGATAAAACTTACTCCATAGAAGAACTTTTAGAAATCGAAAAGGGTGTCTTAAAGGGGTGATTATATGAAAACAATTAAATGGTTAAAAACCTCAATAGTATTACAAAGTATATTAGCATTCTTCTGCATTGCTTCATCTGTGTGCTTTGCAATCAATAGATATTTTGATTTGAGAATTTTCTTTACATTAGGCAATGTTTTGATTTATGGTTGGATTATAAACCCAATCGGTTTAATATCCATTGTTGTTGGCTTAATACTTTTCTTTTCCGAAAAAGACAAGGACGAAAATCGTAAAATCATAGGCAAGAAATGGATTTGGTTTATAGTGTTTTTTGTGATTGATACTTTACTGTATTTGACCGCAGGTATATTGACGGTTGCATTTACAGGTGGTGTTTAAACGGGAGAGAGCATATGGAAGACATTTTAGAACTCTTTCTTTCAATATTGTTTATGCCTTTCGAATCTAAATACGATAACCTAAAAATCAAAATCAACAGGATACACAATAAGGCATTACGATTTCTTTTAAAGGTTTCACTCATATTGACTCCGTTTGCATTGATATTTGGCTTATGCTGTTTATGTAGTTACATATTTAGAGGATATTGGATATAACAAAAACACCCTATGACTTTTGATGGTCATAGGGTGTCTTCATTTTTTCATTTGTCGTAAATGTGTCGTAAATCGGTTTTTGTTGGGTTTCAAAAGCCCTGTAATACCGCTATTTTACGGCACTTTTTTAATCAAGGGGTTTCATTGTGGGGAAATGTCTTGAAGCCTCGTCATATTGCATCATATTCGCTCATATCGCTCTTTTTGCTACATTTCCCCTTTGTCATATCGTATCATATTGCATCAGGGAGATAGCAAACTTTGTTGTCAACATATTGTCATTGCAGGATTTTGTTGTCAGACCTACGCACTGAGAACCCTTCTTAGAAGATATCCAGTTTCGACAGGTTTTCAAAGGTTTGTTGCTTCTTGCGTTCTGTGGCTTCTGCATACACGTCCATCGTCGTTTCAATATTACGATGGCCCATAATTGCCTGAATCACTTTCAGATTGGTTTCGTGTTCACAAAGCCTAGTACAGAAGGTATGCCTGAGATGATGGCAAGAGAAGTCTGGAAGAATGATCGGATCACGGTGTTCTTTCTTTGCCTGTACGACCTCTTCCGAATTGTAGTTATGGGCGATTCGTTTGATCGTCCGGTTGATGGTCTGTGGATTAGGCACGCCACCGTTCCGATTCACAAAAACGAAACCACTCATTCCATCAATAACGGTTTGGTTAAAGCCGCTCTCTTCTTGTTCTTCCCGCTCGAACATAAAGGCATCGTATACCATATCAAGCATTGGAACTGTTCGAATGCCAGCCTCGGTCTTCGGTTTAGAGATCTTCTGTACAGAGGTTCGGGGTTCGCCCACCGGGTAATATACCATGCTATGGTTGATATGGATGACTCGGTTTTCAAAATCCAGATCATCCCACCGTAATCCAAGAGCCTCACCAATCCGGCAGCCGGTGCCCAACAATACAGTGAACAAGGGCCACCAATGGTAATAAACCGGATGATTTTCTATATAGCCCATAAATGCCCGCTGCTGCTCAAGTGTCAGCGCTCTGCGCATTCCTCTGGTTTTATCAGACTCTCGGCAGATCTCCTTCATCACACCGTCAGAGGGATTCTTGCGAATGATCTCATCCCGTACTGCCAGCTGAAATGTTGGATGCAGTAAAGTGTTGATAACATCCAGTGTGCTAAGTGCCAACTTTTCTTCGTTAAGCAGGTGAAGATAAAACTGCAGGACATGAGAGTACTTGATTTCTGCGATCTTCTTTTTTCCGAAAGTTTCTCTAATGTACTTATCGTACATATAGACGTAATTGCTGCGAGTGGTTTCCCTCAGCTGAAACTTGGTCGAAAGATCTTCCTGATTATGTCATTCCGTTTGTTTTTGTCTATAGTCCGACCTTCTTCTATGTTTTCACCTGTATCAAGCAGTTTCTGCGTAAGGGTTGGAATGAATACGAAGAAAGCCAGGGAACCAAGTACACCTACACTAAATTCGAGTACCAAGAGTATTCTGAACAGAAATGGCAGGAGTATTTAAAAACCCGTCTGCAACAAAGCGTAGAGTATGCGCGGAAGACTCTCTTGGAATTTATCCCATAAAACAACAGGGCGGAGACTTACGAAAGCAAATCTCCGCCCTATTTTGTTTCCCCTTATCATTTATATCTCATCTTGATATTTTCAGCAAGGTATTGAGGAGTTTCCCATTCACTGCGCAAAATCGCATATTGTGCCGCATCACAGATACCTTGGTTGTTGCGGTCACAAGCCCGGTTCGTACCTTCATATTTCATGCCGCACTTTCTCATAACACCACCGGAATGCGGGTTGTTGGGATCGTGTCTGGCGGCAACGCGGTTCATACCGACTTCGGCAAACAGATACTCGATAACGGCGGCCAGTGCTTCAGACACAATACCCTGATGCCACCAACGAGAGCCTATACAGTAGCCAATCTCAGCCTCTTCAACACGATCGTTCTGGCGCACAACACTAATGGAGCCAATAGGTTCACCGAGTTCTTTCAGTACAATCATCCATTGATAGTAATCTGGTTTCTCATATTCACTTGCCCACAGATCCAAGATCTGATAAGCGGTCTCAACTTTTTCATAGGTGGGCCAGGTCAGATATTTGGTGACTTCGGAATCCGATGCCCAGTTGCGGAACATAGCCGTAGCATCTTCACGAATTGCTCTTCTCAGAATAAGTCTGGAGGTTTCTATGTTCTGAGTTCCTTTATGTGTCAACATCGCTCTCCTCTCCTTTCCGGATGATACAGGATATACTCCTTGGAATTTTCCACGGTATCGTATCTGGTTTCAAATTTGGTTGTCTTAATAAACCGGAAGCCGCACTTTTCAATCACGCGCTTAGACTGTGTATTGCGATCAAAATGACCAACGATAATAAAATCAAGCTTCTCCTCGTTGAAAAGCCAGTTGATCACCGCCTTAACTGCTTCCGGCATCAAGCCATGACCCCAATAAGCCTTGGACAGCACATAGCCGATCTCACGGCCCTGAAGCGCATCCAGTTCCGGGTAGTTTTCCTCGCTATATTCTTCGATACCAAGGGAGCCAATAACCTTTCCATTGTACTCCAATGCAAAAGTCTTCTTGTGCTTTATGAAGCTGCCCAGAATCGTCTTGGATTCCTCTACATTGCGGTGAGGATTCCAGCCTGCCATCTGACCGACGCCGTCCACACTTGCATACTCGTAGAAATCGTTTAAATCCGCTTCTCTCCAGGGGCGCAAGGTAAGACGATCAGTAGTCAGCACCACATTGGTGATGTCAATTTTCTTATTCATCGCAATCTTAATCCTTTCTGAAAATATCAAGGGTGTGGTTGGAATAGCCAATCATATCGACTCGCTCACAAGTTGCAAAGTGATAACGCAGGAACAGTTGAAATGTTTCTTCATCCATCTCATCAAGCGTCTTCCTCATGTGATTGGCATAGCCGTCGGTAGCGAGAAAATGCAGTTGCGTTACATTGAAGTGGCTGCGTAAAGCATCTATATCTTCTTTGCGGTGCAGTTCAAACAGATCCCACGGCTTGGAGAATGTCTCAAATGTGACGGGATCTAGCATACACTTGTTAATGATATTGTGAATCTCTCCCTGGACAAAGCCATACATCAGCACAGACGCATCGCCCATACAATATGCGCTGAAAACGATTCCACCTTTCTTTGTAACGCGAATGGTCTCCGACAGCGCTTGCAGTTTTTCTTCCTCTGTGAACAGATGGTACATGGGGCCCAACAGTAAAGTAATATCGTAGGTGTTATCATCAAAGCCAAGCAAATTCTTTGC
The DNA here is from genome assembly GCA_045126495.1 of Faecousia sp. Taxonomy (GTDB): domain Bacteria; phylum Bacillota; class Clostridia; order Oscillospirales; family Oscillospiraceae; genus Faecousia. The sequence goes on along the minus strand of JBGVON010000050.1, from coordinate 37,813 downwards.
GTTACCTTGCGTGATGGTGATATTTTCTCCGGGCTTGGTGTTCTTCTTAAAAATCTCAATATTATGCTCAACCAACTCTACGGCATCGACCTGATAGCCCTGCTGTGCAAGATAGTGGCTGTATCTTCCTGTGGCTGCGCCAATTTCCAGAATACGCATACCGGGTCGAAGAAATTTTTCGATGTATCGCATAGTGGTTAGGTATTCTACCATACCACGACGGGAGCAAAGGCGGTTATCTTCGTCGTAGCTCCCATAATACTGGGTAAGTGCTTGTAATGTTTCCATTTTCCTTCCTCCTAAAAATAAAAAGCAGTGCAAATCTAACTTTGCGTTAGAGCTTGCACTGCATCTTTCTTTATGATATATCCGTTGCGATTATCCTAAAAAAGAGTATGACAATGTAAGCCCGACACTATGCCAAAACATAGGCTTACCGGACTTGTTATCAACAACATTAAAGCAATAACGGAACATTGTCAGTTCTCCTTTCGATGATTTTATGCGATTATACATCCAAGATTATACTTTGTCAACACTTCGCATTTGATTTATTTCATCACTCATTTCATCGATCATTTATAGTTGATAAATGATCGATGAAATGATATAATTGGTATGAGGTGATTCGTAATGTACAATAAAAAACCACCCTTTGAGATTACATCTTCTATTCTTGATAAAATTGCCGAGATTGCGGAACTGGTCGGTCAAGTCAATGCCGTTGCAGGTTTGAACACTAACCCCATGCTGCGCCGGACTAACCGAATCCGCACCATCTACTCTTCCCTAGCTATCGAGCAAAATACTTTGAGCTTGGAGCAAGTCACCGCCGTTCTGAATGGCAAACGAGTTCTTGCCCCGCCCAAGGATATTGCCGAAGTTAAAAATGCATATGAAATCTATGAGATAATGGATTCTTTGAATCCCTATTCGGTGGACGATCTGCTGAATGCTCATGCCATTATGACTAGAGGATTAACCGAAGAATCCGGTTGTTTCCGTTCCGGCCCTGTGGGTGTAGTGGACAAGCAAGGCAATATTCTGCATTTTGGTACGCTACCTGATTATGCTCCCGGACTAACAAAAGAATTGCTGGACTGGATCAAGAACAGTGATCTTCATATGCTGATCAAGAGCTGCGTATTCCATTATGAGTTAGAAGTGATCCACCCATTTGCCGATGGTAATGGACGAATCGGACGGCTGTGGCATACCTTGCTGTTGACCCAATGGAAGCCCATGTTTGCGTGGCTACCGGTTGAATCTATCATCCATGACCGACAGGATGAATATTACGCAGCCATCAATCGCTCTAACTATGAGGGTGAGTCTACCGCATTCATCGAGTTCATGTTATCTGCAATTCAAGAAGCTTTGATAGAAGCAGTAGAAACAAGTGGTGTTGCCGAAAGTATGACTACTGATGAGCTACGCTGGTATAAAATCGAGCGTTTCCTGGAAAAGAACGGCACAATCACCAATGCCGATGTGCGTCAATTATTCCAGGTCTCCCCCGCTACCGCAAACCGTATTCTTGCCAAGTTGGCAGACGAAAGTAAACTTCAAAAAATCCGCATTGGTAAATCCTGGGGTTATATTTGTGATTATTAAGAACAAAGGAGTCATTATGGAAAGATTAAGCACAGACGAAATAGCTATTGTTCTTCAGAATGGAGAAAGTGAATTTATCGAATTTAAATACGGAACACTTGTTCTTGATGTCATTTCAAAATGCATTTGCGCATTCGCCAATGCAAAAGGTGGCAGAATTATCGTAGGCTATAGCGATCGTCGGAAAGAAATTCTCGGAAGTTCTGCAGGTGATAGAAGGTTAATTGATCGTGCTATTCAACAGATAGAAAATCCACCTGTTATTGATTGTTATGAACTATACTACACAAACAAGCACCTTTTAATCGTTGATATCGAGCCTAACCAACACAATTTTTCATATTTTAAAGGTGCCATTTTTATTAGAGTGAATGACCAAGTCCAATTAATGAATGCTTCAGATATTAAAGCAGCCTACGAAAAGATTTTTAACCATACACTATCCCCATATGACACCATTGAAAAAATGAATATTCAAAACGCTTCTTTGCAGAAGCAAGTTGTGACATTAGAAGACAAAATTGACAAATATCATAGTTGGGAAGTCAGCGCTGATAAAACTTCATTTAGATGGGCCATATTCTTTTGCTTAGCAGGTTCTGTCCTTGGTGCAATTATAGGAACAGTATTAGCTAAATTATTCGTATAAGACCGATATATGTCATAGGTATGGATATAGTTGAACATCAAAACTGCAAGGGAGGCCCGCAGTATGGATTTTTCTCAATATGTTCTTGATGTTATCGCATCAATCGATCCCGTAATAAAAGATCATGACACTAGTTCGATATCTCTTATTCGGGAAGCAGCTGAAAAAGCGCCGAGCGAAGCAGAATCACATATACTGAATGTGGTTGCAGGGGCGTCTACTATGTGTTACAAGCCAAAGGAACGCACCTTCGGTCCACTTATAATATGGTGCGACGGAAGCAGATCTTTTGCACCTGAAGATATTAAAGAAAACGATTTGGATATCCTATGCAGCATAATACAGATTACTGGTTCTTCTTACCTTCGCGCCAAATTCTCTCATATTGTATGGTTGACTTCCAAAGACAACAGATATGGTGAGCTAGCTGTTTCAGGTTACCTCGATGAATATCAAAAGCAATTCGATCCTGAACATTGGGTTGCCTGTTATGATCAAATCCGTTCTGCGTATCATATTTCTTCTGTGATGGGTAATAAATCAGAGAGTTTTAAACAAACCCGGGCAGCAATTAATCAAAAACTTACGCAAATGAATGGCTCTGATACATCGTTTCTTTCTCTCAAATTACTGGGACTTATAGTAAAGGACGCTCCTAAAGAAGATTTATCTAAATACGACTCAATCATTTGCATCCTGGTTGAGAAAAACCTGAATCCTTCCAACAACAACGCAAATCTTGCCGACACAACTTACTCTGTTCTAGAGAAACTATACGGCAGATTGAAAAAAGATGCAGAATTGAAAGCATTTAAAGGTAAGTACGCCAATTACTATGAAGTTCAAGCGAAATCCCTGGCTCAGAAAAACGATTATTTTAGAGCAGTGTTCATGCTCAAAAAAGCATGCACCTTATACGCTGGCATAAATCAGGAAAGGTTGTTAGAACTACGGCAATTGCTAGAAGATTGGCAGAAGATTGCCTTAAAAGACATGCATTTCCATAAATTTGAGATTGATTTAAAGCCTACCTATGATGCAGTAGAGCAATTATTTGACGGTTTGTCGCTTTCTGAAGCTATTGTGCAGTTTGGAAGAATTGTAAAAATATATCACATAGAAGATGTAAAAAAGGAACTGCTTGAAAAGCAAGAGAAAAATGTTTTCACATCACTGTTCCGAAGTAGTCTACTGAACGAACAGGGGCAATCAGTATTGGAACTTCCCTCAGTCAGAGATTCATCTGATTCTGAAAATCCGGATGCTATAAGAAAGCATATGGTGCGATATGTTGCTGAGCAAAGGAGATTGGTAGATTCTCTCCCCGTAAAAATTGCATTCCAGTTGATGCAAAAATTCGGACCGTTTGCAGAAGATGCATTAGATTTTTTAGTTCGTGATAACGCTATTATTCCTGATAAGCGAGCTGAAATAATCCAGCAAGGCCTTTGTATGGCTCTTAATGGAAACCTATATGCGGCAATGCATCTCCTCCTACCCCAAACAGAAAACATTTTTAGGAATTTGGTTAAAATCTGTGGTGATACTGTTACATTTTTGAAAGAAGACGGATCTGAGGAGTACAAGCCTCTTTCAAGCTTGTTCAAGTCTGAGAAACTGCTTGAGTGTTATGACGAGGATCTAATCTTCACTTTTCAAAGCATTATGGACAACCCTGCCGGCGAGAACTTGCGGAATCTAAACGGCCATGGCTTGCTTGAACCCGAAATTGGCAACGGTGCTGCATCTTTATATTTCGTTAGCCTTCTCATATTCTTGTTGAGTTTATACAGCCCGCATGCTCGTCCCATACGAATGGATCTCGCCAAGCGCGAAGCGTCGAGAACTGATGAACCAGACAATCAAAACCAAAACTAACCAGTTTCTATTGGTTACTCAAAGCACTTTATTAGTAGAATTCTCCCATATAAGCTTAAGGTCACAGAATTATTAGCTAATAAAATTTTCAACAACTAATGTAGGAGCACTGTCAAGGAGGCGGTGATATGTCACTAGAAAAGACTTTGCGAGATCAAATTCATTTGTATTGTTCAAAAGATTTACCCGGTGATTTAAATTGGCATATTCAACAGTTTGTTTTCATCGATGATATCGAATTACGAGAGCGCCTAGGTAGAGCTTTTTATGCCGCACGGTATATGTCTAAACTTATGGAAGCACTTTATGTACAAGATAATGAATTACACTCATTCATAAAATTTCAAGTAATGCAGTATGCTTCCATTTATGAAGCAGTAATTACGCATTTACTTTGGAATAAGTTCAAGGATCACAAAGAAGTTGTTACTCTACAAACACACAAAGCATATAAACCTGTTTGCGCATTGGCTAATTTAACGACCATTAAATATGGTGACGAGCAAATCTACACTTGCGTATACAAAGATGAAAAAACACCAAAAAACAGCATACCGTTTAGCGATAAAGTAGATTGCTGTGTACGTATCGGCTTTATCGATGCAGCATATGCTGAAGATATCAAAAACATATATACACTAAGAAACCTTGCACACATAGAGACAGAAGCTAAAAAGCAGATTGAGCTTGAAATCGAGCATGCAAAACTTGGCTATTGGCGTATGCAACCATTTTTGGACACGATTGTGAATTTCTTGACTAGTACATCGGATTCATAGTTTTCTCAAATCAAACACGGGCTTGCCGATTAATACAATCAGCAAGCCCGTTTCCAATTCAGTTTATAAACATATTTTGCAATATTGCTCCATATGCTTTCGTGCTTGGTGCCTTGCCTCTTTCGTTACATGAGTATATATATCCATAGTTGTAGAAATATCGGAATGCCCCAAGATATCCTGGATCAGCTTTATATTCATTCCGGATTCGCACAGTCTAGTAGCAAAGGTATGTCGTAGGTTGTGGCTGCTGAAGTTAGGCAACAGGACCGGTGGGTCCTCGCTCTTTAGGAACTCAGCATCATTACAATCTCGAATAATGCGCTTGTAGACCTTGTTCAGTGTTCCCTGGGTATGCAGGCCGCCAAAACGATTGAGAAAAACAAAATCCGTATACCCATCGATGGTAGTATCGCAAACAACACCTATTTGCTCCTGCATTTCTTTTTCCATCAGGAAAGCTTTTCGAACTGTTTCCGTCATTGGGATCAGCCGTTTACTGGCCGGTGTCTTAGTGTCGTTTATGGCATATTTACAGCGGTGGTTTCCATTGCTGTAATAGACTAAGGTATGATTCACATTGATCATGCCTTCTTCGAAATCAATATCACACCACCTAAGCCCGGTTACCTCACCAACACGCATGCCTGTCCCCAGCAAAACTGCCGTAATGGGATACCATCGCGCATTTGGTGTATTTTGCGACAGGAAGGATAATAGGAGATCCTGTTCAGCCTTGGACAATGCCTGGCGCTTCTTGCTGTCCATTTGGTGTGATCGTTTGAGCTCCTTAACAGCATTGTCAGAGGGATTCTTCTCGATCCATTCATCATCCACAGCAATTTGAAACACCTGGTGCAGAATAGTCTGCACTGCCTCAATAGTTCCCTCCTTTAGTCGGCGCTTATCAGCAAGGTGATTAAAGAACCGTTTTACATCAGACTTCCTAATGCTGGCGATATACTGCCGGCCCAAGCTTTCCTGCACATATTGCTGGTACATATAGCAATAGTTTTGGAATGTATTGGGGCGAAGGCCTCGCTTCAACTCCTTCCACAGCCCAAACACATCATTTAGTGTGGTAGTCCGGCTATCAAATCTCGTCTGGTTTGCCGTCTTCACAGAATATATCTCAGCTTCTTTCTCTCGCAGTTCGTCCAAGCTCTTGGCATAAACAGAATACTTCTTTCCAAACACTGTATAGCGAAATTCGTATCGCCCATCAGATTTCTGATATTCTCCGGTGCGAAGCTTTACTCGGTTGCTATCATAACGCGCTGATTTACCCATATTCATCACCTCCTTAAATGGAATACCGTTTTCTTAGGTATTCTTCAAAGCACGCCTTTTTGATCAGGCATTTGCTGCCTACCCACAAGACAAACGGGCAGTTTTCGTCTGCTGCCAGCTTCCGCAGTTTGTTCTCGCCGATGTTGAAATACGCAGCAGCTTCCTCGATGGTCAGATTTGATTTTTCCCATATAGGGACTTCCTTTTTCATGTGTCTTAACTCCAATCTATATATTTTTGTCTTTCGACACATGGATTATATAACCAAAAAGAGGCTCTACTCAAAACAGTAGAACCTCTTTTTGGTTATATAAGTTTTTATATCTTTTTGTTTTAGAATTGGTTACCAAGTGGTACTTTTTATCGGCTTTAATCTCTTAAAAAGTTATAAAAAGATATAAAATTCGACATTAATCGACAGGTTTCATCGTGGGGAACAGGATGACTTCACGGATGGTGTCGTTATTGGTCAGGAGCATGACACAACGGTCAATGCCGATACCCATGCCGCCCGTGGGAGGCATACCGTATTCCATGGCATTGAGGAAGTCCTCATCCAGCATTTCGGTCTCATCATCGCCCCGCTCCCGCTGCTCAACCTGCTTCATGAATCTGGCTCTCTGATCAATGGGATCATTCAGCTCGGAGTAGGCGTTTGCAAGCTCGGAATGGCAAATAAACAGTTCAAACCGCTCGGTCAGCCGGGGATCAGCGGGAGAACGCTTGGTCAAAGGAGACACTTCCACAGGATACATGGTAATGAAGGTGGGCTGGATCAGGTGATCCTCTACCCGCTGATCAAAGCAGGCATACAGAGCATTACCCCAGGTCTTTTCTGCGGCATCTGCCAGCTCCACGCCCTTGGCATTGGCAGCGGCAACTGCCTCGGCATCATCGGTAATAGTGGCGAAGTCGATACCCACGTACTCCTTGACTGCTTCCACCATGGTCATACGCCGCCAGCCGGGGGTCAGGTCGATCTTCTCGCCCATCCACTCCACTTCATAGGTACCCAGAATATCCTTGGCAGCGCCGGAGATAATGCCCTCGGCAATATCCATCATATCATGGAAATCAGCATACGCCTGATACAGCTCCACAGTGGTAAATTCCGGATTATGTTTGGGGTCCATGCCCTCATTGCGGAAGATTCTGCCGATCTCATACACCCGATCCATACCGCCGATGATCAACCGCTTCAAGGGCAGCTCTGTGGCAATACGCATAAACATATCAATATCCAAGGTGTTATGGTGCGTGATAAAAGGACGGGCAGAAGCGCCGCCGGCGATGGTGTTCAGCACCGGGGTTTCCACCTCAATATAGTTCATATTGTCCAGGTAATTGCGCATGAACTTAATGAACTTACTGCGAATCACGAAGTTCCGCTTTACCTCGGGGTTCACCATCAGATCCACATAGCGCTGACGGAAACGCAGTTCCTTGTCGGTCAGGCCATGATACTTCTCCGGCAGGGGCAGCAAGGACTTTGAAAGCAGCGTCACGGTCTTTGCCCGGACGGAGATCTCCTCGGTCTTTGTTTTAAAAACCTCACCCTCAACACCGACAATATCGCCGATATCGTACTTTTTGAAGCGGGCATACTCTTCCTCGCCCAGCTCGTCGATCTTGACAAACAGCTGGATACGGCCGGTGGAATCCTGCAAATCGCAGAACATCACCTTGCCCTGACCCCGCTTACTCATAAGACGGCCGGCAACACGGACAGACTTGCCCTCGTAGCCTTCATAATCACCCTTGATGGCAGCGGAATCTGCACTGAAATCAAACTTAGTCTGCTGGAAGGGATCTCTGCCCTCAGCCTGCAATGCCGCCAGCTTTTCCCGGCGAATCTGGGCCTGTTCCGATACAGGCAGTTCAGCCTGCGGTACAAAATTTGCCATGACTTAGCCCTCTCTTGTGATGTCCAACACCTTCATGGTGTAAGAGCCGGAGGGGGCATTTACCGTAAAGGTGTCGCCAATAGCTTTGCCCACGATGGCGCGGCCAAAAGGAGAATCATCAGACAGCTTGAACTCCATAGGATTGGCTTCCTGAGAGCCGGTGATCTTATAAGTGGTTTTCTGACCCTGCTCATTTTCCACGGTAACACTGCAACCCAAGCCAACCAAACCGGAAGCCTCATTCTCATCCTCAATGATGACGGCATGAGACAGAATGTCCTCGATCTCGGCGATACGGCCATAGAGCTTTGCTTGCTCATTCTTAGCGGCATCGTACTCGGAGTTTTCCGACAAGTCACCGTAGGAACGGGCCTCAGCGATCATCGCCGCGATCTCACGCTCACGGGTGGTCTTCAAATAATTCAGTTCTTTTTCCAGATCTGCCAGTCGCAAACTGGTAATTTTAAATTCCTTAGCCATATATCACAAGTCCTTTCTTACGAAAATCATTTCAAAGCATAGAATATTATAGGAGAAAAACCATATTAAGTCAAGTTATTTCCCGCTTTTTACCAATTTTATCCCTGTGTTTTTACAAGCGCCGCCACAGCCGCCTGCAACTGGGTGTCATCCCCAGGAGAGATCGTCTGGGCATAGATCAGCGCGGCGGTCTTTTCATCCACCTCCGCGGGTACATCCGGGGTCAAGCCACCGGCTTCTGTCAGGTTTACACCATCGGGGGTGAAATATTTTCCCACGGACAAATTCACAGCCGAACCGTCAGAAAGGGTGATGGTGGTTTGATAGTATCCCTTGCCGCAGGTCTTTTCACCTACCACCGTTGCCCAGTCATATTCCCGCAGGCAGGCGGCAAAGAACTCCGCCGCGGAATAACTGTCACCGTTAACCAGAACCGCCATGGGCATTTCCACGCAAGCGGCATTGGATCGCCGGGTGCCCTCACGGCCCAGATAATCCACCTCCCGGAACACAATGCCCTCCGGCAGCAAATGATCCAGCACCTGAACCAATTCGCTCACATAGCCCCCCGGATTGTTCCGCACATCAAAGATCAGTGCGGTGGCGCCCTGCGCCCGCAGGTCCTCAATTGCCTTAATGGTCTCCTCGCCGCAGCCCTTATTGAAGTTGTTAATGCGGACAAGACCGATATTTCCATCCAGCATCTGTCCCGTGGCAACAATCACCTTAATTTTCCGGCGTTCCAGAGTAAAGGTCAGCGATTCACTGCCCCGCAGCACCGTCACAGACACCTGCGTGCCCACAGGCCCTGTAATACGGCTTCCAACGTCGTCCGCAGCATCCCCAGCAACGGACTGACCGTCTACATTGACAATTATATCACCGGGGAGCACACCACCCTCTACTGCCGAACCGCCGGGATGCACCTCCAACACGTCCAATCCCGTATTGTCCTCCCGCTTTGTGACCGTAACGCCAATACCCACATAGGCATTTTGCACCCGTTCCGCATAGTCGGCATACTCCTCCGCAGACAAGTAAAAGCTCCACCGGTCCGAAAGGGCATCCACCATGGCTTCCGCTGCCGCATCCTCCATAGCGCCCATATCGTAACTGCCGATAAATCTTTGCTCAATAATCCTTTCCAACTCTGTGAGCTTGGAACTGCGAAAGTTAGTCAGCGCCAAAGTACAGGTTGATGCCAGCGCCGCCACCAAAACATAAGACAGGCTCTTTAACAAGATCTTTTTCCAAGGACAATGTTTCATAGCTTCACCTCTAAGACAAGGTTCCCACAGCCCGGGAGGGCTGTGGGATCATATCAATACAGATCTATGTAGTCGGCAGGATTTACCGACTGATTGTCTTTAAAAATGCAGAAATGCAGATGGTTTCCGGTGGCCGCACCGCTGTCGCCGCAGTAACCGATGATCTGACCCGCCAGCACAAACTGACCCTCGGTGACGATATATTTTGTCATATGCATATAGCGGGAATCGTAACCGTCCAGATGGTCGATAACTACATAATGCCCGGCGCTTTCCTCTTGATACGTAGCAATTTCTACTGTTCCGCTGCGGCTTGCCACAATGGGCGTACCGCGATCGGCAGCCAAATCAACGCCATCATGAAAAGAGAAACTCCCTCCAATGGGATGATCCCGATAACCATAAGGGCTGGAACAGACCTTATACTGTATAGGGAGGATCCATCTTTGCTGCTCTTTATTTTCAATATTATTGAAAACAGTTTGCAATTCCTCAATCTTGTCAGAGACTTCGCTCCCCTCGGTCTGCGCCTGTTCCAGAAGGGTCTTGGTATCCGTATTGACAGAATTCAGCTGACCTAACAGGGTCTGGGTCAATGTCAATGCCGATTCCAGTTCTTCTTTTTGAGAGGCAAGCTCTACCTTGGCGCTGTCTACGATTATAAACGCCTGCTTAACATCCTGCGCCCCCAGCGCGGCAACCACAGTCGCTGACGCAAACACCGCAACCATCGCATAGGGCATACATCTGCGAAGCAAGACCTTCCAGTTCGGTACATATTTCTGCCAAAGGGATCTTAAAGTCATTCTTTTACCACCTTAAACATTTTTCAGAATCAGCGAATATTGATGTAATTTGCGGGGTTCACTGCCTGACCGTTATAGTAAACACTAAAATGTAAGTGCGGCCCGGTAGAGCCACCGGTAGAACCGCAGTAGCCAATCACCTGTCCGGCATACACATACTGACCGGGGGACACGATATAGTGGGTCATGTGCAAATACCGGGTGGCATAGCCATCCATATGATTGATGCTGACATAGTAACCGGCGCCGCCTGCTTCATAATCAGTAGTCGTCACCTGTCCGCTGCGGCTTGCATAAATAGGTGTACCCTGAGGCGCAGACAGGTCCACGCCATAGTGGAACCGCCAGTCGCCGTGAATGGGGTGAATCCGCCAGCCGAAGGGACTGGAAAAATAGGTGTAGTTAATGGGCATCAGCCAAGTCACGCCGTCCACTGTATTCCCGGAACCACCGCTGCTGCTGGGTTTCTGGGTGGCCAGCCACTGCTGATACTCCCGTTCCTTGGCAGCATCGTAGGCAAATTCCAGATCGTCAATTTGTCCGGCAGTCTCGCTTTCCTTCTGCTCTGCCTTATCCAGCAGCGCCTGATACTCCTCACCGGTGGCGATGAGCTGCTTTAACAGCTTATCAGACTCCTTCTGGGACTCTTCCAACTTGGCGGAGGATTCTTCCAATTCCTTTTTACTGGCTTCCAAAGAGGTTTTTTCCGCTTCCAGTTCAGCCTTTGCCCCTTCCATCGCCGTGGCAGCTTCGTTCAATTCCTCCAAACGGCGCTGGTCAGCAGCGGCGATCTCCTCGATCATATCCAGTCTGTCCAGAAAATCGGAAAAGCTGTTGGCCTTGAACAGAACGGACCAATAAGAGACTCTGCCGTTCTCTTCCATGGCGCGGATACGCTCTTTATACTTTTCATTCAGCGCCTGCCACCGGGCAGTGGCTGCATCCAGTTCCTCCTGCTTATCAGCAATCAAATCATTGTAAGCGGTAATCTGCTGAGCGATATTCTGCACCTGCTGATGCAGCAGGAAGATCTGCTGATCCGTCAGATTCTTCTGATTGACCACATCTTCCATTTTATCCATATTGGCAGAGAGCTGACCTTCCAGCTTTGCAACCTCAGACTGGTTCTTTTTCAGCTGCTCTTTCATCTGGTCAATTTCCTGTTTCAGCTGAGCGGAGGATTTTTCCGCGCTGACATAGGTAGGCAGCGCACCGGCAACGATGCCAAAGATCATCAGCGCAGCCAACAGACCTGCCAGAATACTGACCCATACTCTTTTATGTTTCATAATGTTCTCCTTATACGAGGGGCAATAAGGGACTTTACACGTCCATAAATTTCCGGATGGAGGTCCAGCTGCCCACAATGCCCACAAACAGACCTGCGGCAAAGAATGTCGCCACCATGGGGAACAGCAGTTCCTTAAAGGGCACAAAACTGAACAATTGCAGGGTATCCACCTCTGCCAGACGTCCCACCAGAGCATTATACATTGCCCACAGCAGGAAGAAAGAGATCAGCGCGCCAACCATGCCCAGCACAAAACCCTCCACCACGAAGGGCAGACGGATAAAGCCGTTGGTAGCGCCCACCATTTTCATAATAGAAATTTCGTCCTTACGGTCATACATAGCAAGCTTAACGGTATTGGAGATAATCAGAAGGCTCACCACCAACAGCACCGCGATCACAGCGATAGAAGCGATATGCAGCACATTCTGCAAGGTGATAAAGCCCGCAGCCATTTCAAAATCAGCCTTTACCTCTGCAATACCGGGGATCACCTCCAACCGGGCGGCGGTATCCTCCATCAGCTCATTATTTTCCAAAATCACCACGTAGCGGTGCCGGAGGGTGGATGCATCCACGCCACCGAACGCCGGATCATTCCGGTGATCGGCAATAAATTCCTCCAACGCCTGTTCCCGGGTCTTGAACTTTGCATCAAATACGTTTTCGATCTGATTGATCTTGGTGCCGATGCTTCTTGCCTCTGCATCCGTCAGGGAAGCATCCACAATAGCAACGATCTCATTGGTCTTATTCAGGTCCTCCACCATGATGTTCACATTGTACACCAGACTGGTGAAGCTACCCACGATGACCAGACACGCCACCGTGACCAGCACAGCGGCAAAGGACATAAAACCATGGAGGAAGATTCCCCGAATGCCCTCTTTCATCAAATATCCAAGATTTGTGATTTTCATACTCTATAATACCCATCCATTCCGTCATGGACCACCAAGCCTTCATTGATGGCGATGACACGCTTTCCAAACCGTTCCACCAGATCCCGGTCGTGGGTGACCACCAGCATGGTGGTGCCCAGATTGTTGATCTCCTGCAACAGGCTCATGATCTCCAAGGACATGGCAGGATCCAGGTTACCGGTAGGCTCGTCAGCAATGATGGTAGAGGGGTTATTGACCAGCGCTCTTGCAATGGCAAGCCGCTGCTGCTCACCGCCGGAAAGTTCCGTGGGGTGGCGGCGGCTCTTGTTCTCCAAGCCCACCAACTCCAAAATGTACGGCACCCGGTCCCGGATGGCGCTTTCCTCAGCGCCAATTGCGCGCATGGCAAATGCCACGTTTTCATATACCGTCTTCGTCTCGATCAGGCGGAAATCCTGAAATACCACGCCCACGGTGCGGCGCAGGTACGGGATCTCCCGCTTGCGGATCCGTTCCAGAGAATAACCGTTTACATGAACGGAACCGGAGGTTGGTTTCAGCTCGCCGGTGATGAGTTTAATGATGGTGGACTTGCCAGAACCGGACGGGCCGATGAGAAAGGCGAATTCACCGTCTTCAATCTGCATGGAAACACCCCGCAAAGCATGGGTTCCCACAGAATATGATTTTGTAACATCAGAAAATTCAATCATAATCCATTCTCCAATTAGCACCGGGAAAGTCCCGGTATGCCGATTTTACTGTAACCAAATTGTAACACATTGTAAGGTATCTGTCAACAAACAGGCGGTGAAAAATGCCCATTTGGGAAAAACTGACAAAATATCATGCCCATCAGCAGTCCCCATTACAGAACTTTAAGCCGCACAGGGCTGTGCGGCTTAAAAGACAAATTATCGAATATCCCGGGAGGACAAATATTTCCGGACCATCAGCGCTACCTTAAACACGATAGCATGATCAAACTGCCGCAGGTCAAGACCTGTCAGCTTCTTGATCTTCTCCAACCGGTACACCAAGGTATTGCGGTGTACAAAGAGCTTCCGGGAGGTTTCAGATACGTTCAGATTGTTTTCAAAGAACTTGTTGATGGTGAACAGGGTCTCCTGATCCAGCGCGTCAATGGAGTTCTTCTTGAATACTTCTGTAAGGAATATCTCACACAGGGTGGTGGGCAGTTGATAGATCAACCGGCCAATGCCCAGATTCTCATAATTGATAATGCTCTTTTCTGTATCAAACACCTTGCCCACGTCAATGGCAGTCTGGGCTTCCTTATAAGTATCCGCCAATTCCCGCAGATGACTTGCCACAGTGCCGATGCCGATGACAGTCTTTATGTACAACTCATTTTTCAAAGTCTCTTCAATAGAGGCGGCAATCTTTTCCAGCTCCTCGGCAGTTGCCATACCGCTCAACTGCTTGACCACAGCAACATCCGTCTCATTGATGCTCAGCACAAAGTCCTGCAACTTATCCGGGAACAAGCCGGACAGCACATCCACAGTCGCTACGTCGCTGCGACCTACCTGCCGCACCAGGAACACCCCTCTGGGGGCATCGGTAACAAAGTGCAGCTCCTTGGCGCGGATGTAAATATCGCCGGGGAGGATGTTATCCATAATGATATTCTTAACAAACGTGCCCCGGTCATGCTTTTCCTCATAATAGGTCCTGGCATCGTTCAAGGCGATGTATGCCAAATTGCAAAATGCCTTCGCCTGGACATCGTCACCGGAGCAAAAGGCGGCATACTCCAACACATCCATGCTGTTCAGGATAGGGCGGAAAGTATTCCCGTCGAAAGCAACGGTCTGCTCACCACTTCCCACGATGGCGGGAACAGCATCGGGCCAGCGCTGACCCAGCAACGTAACCTCTGTGCAGGAAACCACGCAGCCGTCATTATCAATGACGCCAAATACCCGTCCGGGCACGTCCTTCAATTGATGAATCACACTCTGAAAAACACTGTTAGACATTTTTCCGAGCCTCCCTTAGAATATTGCACAAATGCGTATTACACAAAATTGCCCCCTCATTATATATCTATTTTGCATAAATTGCAAGTCTTTTTTGACATTTTATTGCAAAAAGCACCTGTTTTTTTAGGTAATATACCGACATTTTTCAAGACAATCCGTAAAAGAGAGAAGAATGGACAGGGAAAATGTCACGCATCTTTCGTCATTTTGCACGTTTTCAACAATTCCGCAATCTCCGCCTCGGAAAGCTCCCGTACCTGTCCTCTGGGCAGGCTATCAAGAGTCAACGCGCCCTCCTGCTGCCGTTCCAGATAGGTCACCGGCAATCCCCGGGACGCCAGCATCCGCCGCACCTGATGGTACTTGCCCTCGCATACCGTCACATAGCTCTCCCCCCGCCCGACAGGTTCCAGGACCGCCGGCAGGCACCGGGTGCCATCGGCTAAGGTAAGTCCCTGAGCAAATGCCGCCACATCCTCTGCCCCGGCAACACCTTCATGCCGGGCATAGTACCGTTTGGGCACTTCCTGTTTAGGGGAGATCAGCCGGTGGAGCAGGTCACCGTCATTGGTAAACAGAAGCAGTCCTTCGGTAGCTTTGTCCAGTCTGCCCACC
This sequence comes from Faecousia sp., assembly GCA_045126495.1. Classification (GTDB taxonomy): domain Bacteria; phylum Bacillota; class Clostridia; order Oscillospirales; family Oscillospiraceae; genus Faecousia. The sequence continues at coordinate 22,349 of JBGVON010000050.1, read as the reverse complement.
GGTTTCAGGTCCAGATGGCGATAGCAGGCAGGCAGCAGTTCCATCACCGTCCGGTCGGTGCGATCCTCCGTGGCGGTCACATATCCTGCCGGCTTATTGAGCATCACCACCACTGTGCCCCGGCGGTTTAAGTTCTCCCCGTCCAGCTGCACGTTTTGGGTGTCCGGATTCAGTTTTCGACTTCCGTCCCGTTCTACACAGCCGTCCAGCAGTACTCTGCCGGATCTCAGGATGTCTTTTACCTGACTGCGGGTACCCACACCGCAGTCACACAAGAATTTGTCCAAACGTACCATACTTCTCCGTTCTACCCACCCTGCCAAGAGAATACAGTGATAATGTGAATCTGTAACAGGAGGGATTTAATATGATGGTCATGACCGCTAAGGTCGATATCAAAAAAATCATCGGGGCACTGGCTGCGGTAGCCGGTGTCATCATCGCGCTGATCCTGCTGCTGGGTGGCGGTAAGGATTCTGCGCCCACCGCCGCGCCGTCGGTAGCAGGAAACGACGGCAGAATACAGTTTCTGCAAAATTTGGGTTGGGAGGTCAGTGCTTCGCCGGTGGAATCCGGACAGGTACGGATCCCAAAAGAACAAAAACCCGTATTCATCCGGTATAACGATCTGCAAAAAAGCGCCGGATACGACCTGAGCCAGTACGCAGAAAAGACCGTTATGCGGTATGTCTACAAAGTCAACAACTTCCCCGGCGCCACAGAACCGGTATATGCCACCCTTTTGGTATACAAGGATCAGGTCATCGGTGGCGACATCACCAACACCGCCGCCACCGGCACCATGCATCCGCTGACCAAGCTGGATCAAACGCCCCCCGCAGAAACAGCGCCAACCACAGAATAACTGCTTTTATTGTACCACACCGCCAGTCACTTGACAAGCAATGGGAATTATGCTATGGTAACAGCAGTTTCATATAGAATCTTCAGGGCAGGGCGTAATCCCCGACCGGCGGTAAAAGTCCGCGAGCACACAGGTGCTGAATCGGTGCAATTCCGATACCGACTGTATAGTCAGGATGGAAGAAGATGGTTTTGCTGTACATTTACGCCCTGGGTATCTCTATGCCCGGGGCTTATATTTATTGCTTATGAGGTGGTACTATGGGTGCATTTTTAGAACAGGTGCGGGAAAATCTGCTGTTCGTTCTGTGCTGCGGCGGTATTGCGGCGGCGCTGACGGTGCTCGCCCGGATTGCGGAGCATTTTTTACCGGACACACGACATACCTCCAAAGCGCGGCGGTTGTGCATCATCGCCATTTGCTCTGCCATTGCAGCGGTGCTGCACATCCTGGATTTCCCCCTTTTGTTTCTGGCGCCGGAATTTTATAAGCTGGATTTTTCCGAGCTGCCGGTCATGCTCTGCGGCTTCTATCTGGGACCCTCCGCTGCGGTAGCCTGTGAAGGGGTAAAAATACTTTTGAAACTGCTGCTGAAAGGCACCAGCACTGCCTTTGTTGGTGACTTCGCCAATTTTGCTGTGGGATGCAGTCTGGCGCTGCCTGCCGTCATCATTTACCACGCAAAAAAGACGCGCGCCAGCGCAGTATGGGGTCTGGCCGCCGGCACCGTGTTTTTAACGATTTTCGGCAGTCTGTTTAATGCGGTATACCTGCTCCCCAAATTCTCCCAGCTTTACGGTCTTCCCCTGGATGCCATTGTGGGCATGGGCAGCAAGATCAACAGCAGCATCAGCTCTCTGCAAAGCTTTGTACTGCTGGCGGTGGCACCGCTGAATCTTATCAAGGGCGCTATGATCTCCCTGCTGACCCTATTGCTGTACAAAAAAATCGCACGCCCACTCTTCGGCAAATGATTCCCGGGAGGATATGTCTGTGAAAACCCCTACCTTTAAACTCACAAAATACGCCTGCTTTTTCATGTTCCCCACCCTGACACCGGTGTTTATTCTGCCACCGGTACTCTTTGTCATCTTCCGGCAGATGTACGGAATCTCCTACACCCTGCTTGGCACACTGGTGCTGGTGAATTTCTGCGTGCAGTTGGGGATCGATCTGATTTTTTCTTTCTTCTCCCGGTATTTTAACCACCAAAAAGCCCTGCGCATCATGCCCCTGCTGACCACCGCGGGTCTTTTGATCTACGCGCTAATCCCCTGGTTCTTTCCACAATATGCCTACGGGGGACTGATGCTTGGCACGGTGATCTTTTCTTTTGCCGCCGGTCTCAACGAAGTTCTGCTAAGTCCTACGCTGGCGGCGCTCCCCTCGGAGAATCCGGAACGGGATATGAGTATCCTCCACTCCCTATACGGCTATGGCTGCGCCGGGGTCGCCATGATCAGCACCGTTTTTCTTCACTTCTGCGGCAGAGAAAATTGGATGTATCTGACCCTGTTCTGGGCGGCGCTTCCCCTGATCCCCTTTGTGCTGTTTTCTATCGCGCCCCTCCCCGACATCGCCCCGGCGCCCCCTGCTGCCAAAGATTCCGCCAAACGGAAACGCACAGGACTGCTCCTTTGCATGGCCTGCATCTTTTTGGGAAGCGCTGCGGAAAACACCATGAGCAACTGGGTCTCGGTATACATAGAAAACGCCCTTAAAATGCCCAAGCTTTGGGGTGACACACTGGGACTGACCGCCTTTGCGCTGCTCCTTGCCCTCACCCGAACCCTCTACGCCCGGTATGGAAAACGAATCTTTCCCGTGCTGATGGCAGGAATGGTAGGCGCGGTGGCATGTTATCTGGCGGCAGGTCTGTCCCATGCAGTGTGGGTATCGGTGGCAGCCTGCATGCTCACCGGGGTATGCACCTCCATGCTGTGGCCCGGCATGCTGCTGTTTATGGAAGAAAAGTTCCCCAATCCGGGCATTGCCGCCTATGCGCTGATGGCTGCGGGAGGTGATCTTGGCGCTTCTGTGGCGCCACAGGGTCTTGGTATTGTTGTTGATGCGGTAACCGCCGGCAATTGGGCTGCAAGAATAAGCCAACAGACCGGATTATCCCCTGAACAAATTGGCATCAAAACCGGTATGCTCACCGCCACGGTTTTCCCCCTGTTAGGAATTGTCGTATTGCTGTATCTCAGAAAATTCTTCTTGAAAAAAGCATAAAAACAAGAGGGTGCAAGCACCCTCTTGTTTTTATTATTCTTCCGATTCTTCCGGTTGTGCAACAGGCTCTTCTGCTGTCGGTTCCTCTGCGGGTTCATCCGCGATGGGTTCTGCCAGCATTTCCTCTGCCACCGGATTCTGCACTGGCGGCTGCTTTCTGGGCGGCATGCCCCTATCCTTCTTCCGACAGGCAAACACAAAAAACGGCAACGTCACAGGAAAGACAATAGATAGCACCAGATACATCACCGCATTGCCGGGGTGGCAGGACCTAAACAAGTCATAACAGGCAATGTATTGGAACACGCAAAGGGCAATCAAAACACCCATAAGCAATAACCACCCAAGGACCATCCCCAACAGCGCTCCACCTACATGGCCATTGATCGCACTGCCGATCATACCTACAAACCAACCCACATAAACAACTGCCACAGCAATGCTCAGCGCCAACATAATTTTACGGCGATTGGTTACCTTCCCCTTGGTGACATACTGGTACTGGTCAGAGATGCTTCCCAGCAGCCAGATATTGCCGATGGGAACCCACGCCAGCCAATTATTCTTCAAACCGCGACGGCCGGCAATGGTATACAGACCCAGGCTTTGCAGCACATAGCTGGCAAAGGAAAGGGCAATTGCAAGAAAAATGGCCAGGAAATAAACGATCAAAAAAACGCCAATAATCGTGCCGCTCATTGCGCCAGCAAACGCATCGTCACCGCCGCCCATAACACCGATATAATCATTCATACTTCAAAACACCTCTTTCTTTCAGGATGTTTTTATTCTATCACAATGCCATTGGGATTGCAAGAAAAAAGCCATCGCTTACAGAACAGCTGGCAAGGCATAATATGGTCTATGGTAATATGATCCCCCACTTTCCCACACAAGGTTGCGCCTCAATATAATTGTATGTGCTTACACAGGTATGGTGGCATTTTTTCTTTACCAATAATATAAATAGAAAAAGCATCCCCAATATGCTTGAAACTGTATTAAACTTATGTTATACTGCAACTATTCCGAGTGTATTTTCGGCACATCCAAAATAGAGGTATGATAATGGAACAAAAACTTGAAAGAAAGTACGGCTTGTTCACAGCCATCTGTATGGTGGTCGGCACCGTTATCGGTTCCGGTGTGTTCTTTAAAGCGCAAACCGTTCTTGAAAAAACCGAAGGCAACATGCTTTTGGGTATCGCCGCATGGGTCATCACCGGTCTGCTGATGATTATCTGCTCCGCCATGTTCTCTGTGATGGCTACCAAATACGAAAAGGTCAGCGGTATTGTTGACTACGCAGAAGCTACCTGTGGCAAAACTTACGGCTACTATCTGGCATGGTTCCTGGTCAATATCTACTACCCCGCTATGACCGGCGTGCTGGCATGGGTTACCGCCCGTTACTTTGGCGTGATGTTCGGTTGGAGCCTGGTGAGCGCGGAAGTTATGACTCTGGCAAGCCTGTTTCTCATCGGCACCTATGCTCTGAATGCGCTCTCTCCCCAGCTGGCAGGTAAACTGCAAGTCAGCGCAACTGTTATCAAGCTGATTCCCATTTTCCTGATGGCTATTGTGGGCACCATCGTAGGAACTACCAACGGCACACTGCCCGCCAACTTTAACGGCGCTATGGATGTTCTAACCGGCGGCAACAGCGCCAAGCATCTGTTCGGCGCTGTGGTAGCTACCGTTTTTGCTTATGAAGGCTGGATCGTTGCTACCTCCATTAACGCCGAATTAAAGAACCCTAAGAGAAATTTGCCCATCGCACTGGTTGTAGGCGCTGTGATCGTGGTCGCTGCTTACGTTCTGTATTTTGTAGGCGTTTCCGGCGGCGCTTCTGTTGCTGATCTGATGAATCCCGATAAGGGCGCGCCCTTCGCATTCGGCAATGTTTTCGGCAAGGTAGGCGGTATGCTTCTGAATATCTGCATTACTATCTCCTGCCTTGGCACACTGAACGGTCTGATGGTTGGCGCTACCCGCGGTATGTATGCCATCGCTGTCCGTAAGCAGGGCCCCAATCCCAAGATGTTCAATCAGGTAGACGAAAATACCAACATGACCACCAACTCCTCTATCTGGGGTCTGCTGGTATGCTGCCTGTGGATGGTCTTCTTCTACGGCGCTAACCTGACTTCCGGCTGGTTCGGTTTATTCAATTTTGACTCCTCCGAACTGCCCATTGTCACCATCTATGGTATGTATATCCCCATTTTCATTATGTGGATGGTCAAGGAAAAAGAACTCGGCTTGTTCAAGCGCTTTATTCTGCCTATTATTTCCATTATCGCTTGCGCATTTATGATCTTTGCTGCTGTCTACGCCCACGGCATTACCCCCTATTTGGCAGCGAAGGAAACAGGCAAATTCTCATTCCCTGTTCTGTTCTATCTGATCCTTTTCGCTGTGATCATGCTCATCGGCAGTTTCTACTATAAGAAAGATACGAAAAACACGGAATGTTAACCCCAAAATGGCTGTGCTTCGGCACAGCCGTTTTTCTTGTTGCAAAATCACTCGTATTATGTTATACTACCAGAAACTTCATAAGCGGTTTCGAGGATATTGGAATGGGTAGATCCCAGCGGTACCAAGCCGCCGTAGAGTGACATTAAGCCGCCGCTGCCATTGAATGATACATTTGAGAAGGCAGTTGCATTCAGGCGTCACGAGCCGGAATACAGCCTCGAAAACGAAAGCGAAAGACTCTTGGGGGTGGTCATTCGTGGTTTTTTATGTACAAAAAGTCCCCAATCGGGGACTTTTTTCTTTGGAAAGGAGGGATTTTTATGGGACGCGACGGTTTTTCCAAGTGCCACCCGGCAACCAATTTTCTGTTTTTCCTAGGCGCCATCGGTTTCGGCGTACTGTTTCAGCACCCGGCATATCTGACTGCGGCTATAATCTGCGCCGGTATCTATTATGTGCTGTTAGCCGGTTGGAAAGCCATAAAAAGCATAGCGCTGATACTTCCCCTATTTTTGACTGTCGCCCTTATCAATCCCCTCTTTAACACCCAAGGACAGCACGTGCTATTCACCCTTTTCGGAAGACCCTATACCATGGAAGCCTTGGGATATGGCTTTGCGGTAGGCGCTATATTGGCAATCACCCTTTTGTGGTTTGGCTGCTACAACCGGATTATGACAGAGGACAAGTTCATCGCCCTGTTCAGTAACCTTGCTCCCTCCTTGTCCCTGCTGCTGGTGATGATCTTCCGATTGATTCCCAATATGCTCCTGCGGGCAAAGCAGATCACCAACGCCCGGCGCTGCATCGGCAAGGGCGCAGAAAACGCACCGGTAAAAGAAAAACTCGCCCACGGCATGACGGTGCTGCTGACCCTTTCCGGTTGGATGCTGGAAAGCGGCATTCTCACCGCCGATTCCATGAACTGCCGGGGCTACGGGACTGCCAAACGCACCGCCTTTCATACCTATCGGATGGGGCGCGGAGACTGGTACATTCTGATCTGGACCGTCCTTACCGCCGGTCTGACCCTTTGGGGTGCTTTCACCGGCGCTGTGAATGCTGCCTACACCCCCGCATTTTCCGCCGCGCCCCTATCGGTCTTTCTTCCCATCTACTGTCTGTTTTTACTGATCCCCACCATCATTCATATAAAGGAGGTGCTGTTATGCCGCATATTCATATCCAGAATCTGACTTTCTCCTATCCCGGCACTGCCACCCCGGTATTAAAAAATATTAACCTCTCAGTCCGGCAAGGCGAATACATTGCCATCTGCGGCAGAAGCGGCAGCGGCAAAACCACCCTCCTGCGGCACTTGAAATCTGTGCTGACCCCCCACGGGCAGCGTAGTGGTACGATCTTGCTGGGAGATAACCCCATAGAACAAATACCGCAACTGCAACAAGCCTGCAAAGTGGGCTACGTAATGCAGAATCCCCAAGAACAGATCGTCACCGACAAGGTCTGGCACGAACTGTCCTTCGGACTGGAAAGCATTGGCTGCGACCCGGTCACCATGCGGACACGGGTCGCAGAGATGGCCTGCTACTTTGGCATCGGGGATTGGTTTTATAAGAATGTTGCCACCCTCTCCGGCGGTCAGCAGCAGCTGCTGAATCTGGCATCTGTCATGGCTATGCAGCCGGAGGTTCTGATTCTGGACGAACCCACCAGCCAGCTGGACCCCCTTGCTGCTTCCGACTTCCTGAACACAGTGCGGAAGATCAATCTGGAACTGGGCACTACCATTCTGATTACTGAGCACCGGTTGGAGGATATTCTCCCCGCCGCAGATCGGGTGGTGGTTATGGAAGAAGGCGAAATTGTGGGACTGGATACCCCAAGAGCCATGGGAAAGCGCCTGTGGCAAGAAAATAGTCCCATGTTTGCCGCTATGCCCACCCCGGTGCAGGTGTTCTGCCGCACCGGTAGCCAGGGAGATTGCCCCCTGACCGTCCGGGAAGGACGCACCTGGCTTACCGATACCCTCCCTGCATCCCCTATCCACACCACCCTCCCCGCCCCATTGCCCGCGCCGGATACCGCGCCGGCTTTGGAAGTCCGGGACATTTGGTTCCGCTATGAACGGGATGGGAATGATGTGCTGCGCGGGGCGGAAATCACTGTCCCCACCGGCTGCATTCACGCCATCGTCGGCGGCAACGGCGCCGGTAAATCCACTTTTTTAAAGTCGATCTGCGGCAGCTGCAAACCCTATCGGGGCAAGGTGACCGTTTTTGGCAAAAACACCAAAGCCTACAAGGCACAGGAACTGTTCCATGACTGTCTTGCCATGCTGCCCCAGGATCCCAAGAGCCTGTTTGTTAAGGACACCGTGGCAGAAGATCTGCAAGAAATTGACAAAGACTTTACCCAAATTGCAGAACTTTGTCAGATCCAGCACCTGCTGGACCGCCACCCCTACGATCTGTCCGGTGGCGAACAGCAGCGGGCTGCCCTTGCCAAAGTACTGCTGACCAAACCCCGCCTTTTGCTGCTGGATGAACCTACTAAGGGCATCGACTGCTCCTTTAAGGAGATTCTTGCAGAAATATTATGTAAACTCAAAGAGCAGGGTGTTACTATATTAATGGTATCCCACGATGTGGAATTCTGTGCAAAATACGCCCAACAGGTCAGTATGTTCTTTGACGGACAGGTGCTGACCACCCATACCCCCCGGGCGTTCTTCGGCGGCAATAGTTTCTACACCACCGCCGCCAACCGTATGAGCCGCTCTGTTTTTGCCAACGCCGTCACCGCTGATGATGTGATCGCCCTTTACCGCAAAAACCGGGAGGACTGCCCATGAAAAAGTCCACCTGCGTCACCCTTTTATCGGTGTTTGTGCTGATCCCCGGGGCGCTGCTGCTGGGCAATATTCTGCCGGGCCGGGCCCATTATCTCACCTCCACATTGGTGATCATCTTCATTCTCATTCCCTTTTTTGCCGCCTTTGAGGGGCAAAAACCCCAAGCGCGAACATTGGTGCTCATCGCCGTTCTGTGCGCTTTGGCAACTATCTCCCGGGCAATTCTTCCGTGGCTTCCCCATTTCAAGCCCATTTTCGGTGTCATTATCCTGTCAGGCGTGGCATTGGGTGCCCAGACCGGATTTTTGGTAGGTGCTATCAGCGCCTTCGCCAGCAATTTTCTCTTCGGGCAAGGGCCATGGACACCATGGCAGATGCTAGCTTACGGAGTTTGTGGACTGCTGGCAGGTCTGTTCTATTACAAAAAGAATCATTTGCCCAGAGACCCGGTGAGTCTGGGACTGTTCGGCTTCACAATCGTACTTTTTACGGTCTGTCCCCTGCTGGATACCTGCACAGTGATGACCTCTCTGACGGTATTCACACCCTCTGCCATCCTCGCCGTTTACACCACCTCCATTCTCACCAATCTGATACAGGCATCGTGCACATTGCTGACCCTGCTGCTCATCAGCAAGCCCATGCTTGTGAAAATGGAGCGAATCATTCAAAAATATGGTCTATAAAACGCAAACCCACTCTTGCGCTATAAAAAACATTGTGCTACAATAAGATTGTTATGAAAAATACAAACATCGGAGGTAAACAATTATGATGAATCTTCCCATCAACATTGACTACACCGGCAAGGTTGCCGTGGTTACCGGCGCTGGCGGTCTGATCTGCGGCGCTATGGCCCGGGCTTTTGCCCAGAGCGGCGCTAAGGTTGCTGCCCTGGACCTGAACGAGGAAGCCGTAAAGAAGCTGGCTGACGAGTTGAAGGCTGAGGGCTTTGTTTGCGAAGGTTACAAGGCCAATGTGCTGGAACCGGAATCTCTGGAAGAAGTGCACCAGGCAGTTCTGCGGGATCTGGGTCCCTGCGATATCCTGGTCAACGGCGCAGGCGGTAACAACCCCCGGGCAACCACCGACAACGAGTATCAGCACGAGGCAAAAGAGGGCGGCAAGTCCTTCTTTGATTTGGACGCCGGCGGCGTGGACTTCGTGTTCAGGCTGAACTTCCAGGGCACCCTTCTCCCCACTCAGGCATTCGCCAAGGACATGGTGGCTAAGAAGGCAGGCGTGATCCTGAACATCTCCTCCATGAACGCCTACACCCCCCTGACCAAGATCCCCGCCTACTCCGCTGCCAAGGCCGGTATCTCCAACTTCACCCAGTGGCTGGCTACCCACTTCGCAGGCACCGGCATCCGCTGCAATGCCATCGCCCCCGGCTTCCTGGTATCCGCCCAGAACAAGGCCCTGCTGTTCAATGACGACGGCACACCCACTGCCCGTTCCGCAAAGATCCTGAACGGCACACCCACCGGCCGTTTTGTGGATGCAGACGAGCTGATCGGCGCAACTTTGTTCCTGTGTGATGACAAGGCTGCTTCCGCCATTACCGGCGTAGTTTTGCCTGTGGATGCAGGCTTTGCCGCATACTCCGGCGTATAACGCAAAAGAGCGTCCCCTGCGTGGCAACACGCAGGGGGATTTTTGCGCAAAAAAGGACAGCTGCTTTCGCAGCTGTCCATAATATTATCGTTCTTCCCGGAAGTAAGAAAGGCCCAGACTCTGAGGTGGCTGATGCTCCCGTTTTTTCCGCATGCTGGTAATGATCAGTACCAGCAGGGTTACCACATAGGGAAGCAGGTTAAACAGTTCCCGGTTGGCATCATGGCCCAAGTGGAAGAAATGGTGCACATAGTTATACACGTTACACAAAGCGCCAAACAGGAACGAACCGAAGATCGCCATAGTGGGCTTCCACAGAGCGAAAATGACCAACGCAATCGCCATCCAACCACGGTCACCAAAAGCATTGTTGGACCAGACGCCGCTGGCATAGGCCATCACGTACTGCAAGCCACCCAGACCTGCGATGGCGCTGCCAATGCAGGTAGACACATACTTATAACGGATCACATTGATACCGGCAGCATCGGCGGTGGCAGGACTTTCACCCACTGCCCGCAGGTTCAGACCCACGCGGGTGCGGTTCAGCACAAAAGAAACCACCAGCGCTACCACCACAGAGGTGTAGGTGAGAAAATCATGGGACAGAAAGATCTGTCCGAACCACCCCAATTCATCCGCAAAGGGCAGCTTCACACAGAAGAAATTACTGGTCTTGGTCAGCACGATGTTGGGCAGATCACTCTCCACCAGCTTGGCAAGAGAACCGCCGAAGAAGTTACCGATACCGATGCCGAAAGTGGTCAGTGCCAGACCGGTAACATTCTGATTGGCGCGCAGGGTAACTGTAAGGAAGCTGTAAATCAGGCCCATCAGCATAGAACCCACGATGGCACACAGCAAGGGGATCAAGATCGCCAGCACCGGAGACATATTCTCCACCACGTTGCCACAGGACTGCTCATAGAGGAATGCGCCGATGACGCCGCTGATGGCGCCCACGTACATAATACCGGGAATGCCCAGATTTAAGTGACCGGATTTTTCGGTGACGATCTCACCGGTGGAGCCATACAGCAGGGGCACGCCAAGAGGGATGGCGCTGCTGATAAATGCTACAAAGATATTCACTGCGCCTTTCCTCCTTTCCTGTTGTGACGGAATTTAAGTGTATAATGAATGAAGAACTCGCAGCCCACCAGGAACAAAATCACGATGCCGGACACAATATCCGCATAGGAGCTATTCAGGAAGAAGGTGTCTGCCACCTTTGCCGCGCCGGTTTTCAGGAACGTCACAAGGCCGGACATGGCAGCCATAATAAAGGGATTGAACTGACCCAGCCAGGAGATCATAATGGCAGTAAAACCCTGACCGCCCATGGTATTGGTGTTGATGGAGTGGTCCGTACCTGCTACCATCAGCATGCCGGCAATACCGCAGATGCCGCCGGAGATCAGCATGGTGCGGATAATAACTTTTTTTACGTTAATACCCACATAACGGGCAGTGTTCTGGCTTTCGCCCACCACGGCGATCTCGTAGCCGTGCTTACTATACTTCAAATAGATAAACACCGCCACCATCAACAGGGAGACCACCAACACATTCAGCAAATACTTCTCTCCCAGCAGTACCGGCAAATTGCCATATTCCACAGGCTTAATGATATTAGAACCTGCGCCTGCGGTGGTCAGCACCACATAGTAAGCCACCAATTGGGTGGCAACGTAGTTCATCATCAAGGTAAACAAAGTTTCATTGGTCTTATACAGCGCTTGGAAAATTGCAGGGATCAAACCCCAGACAGCACCTGCCACGATACTGGAAACCACAATGATCAAAAGGAGTACGCCATGGGGGACAGCATCACCGATCTCGATCATGCAAACCATGGCTGCCAGACCGCCCATCAGCGCCTGGCCTTCTGCGCCGCAGTTCCAGAACCGCATCTTAAACGCCGGAGTCACCGCCAGTGCAAGGCAGAGCAAAATCGCTGTCTGCTGCAAAAAGCGCCACAGCATGGTGGTTTTACCCTGGAAAATGTTACTGAACTTACCGAATACGCCCTTGAACATGATCCCGTACACTTCCCCAAAGGATGCGCCGGTGAGCAGTCCGGAGATGATACCGGTCAGCAGCAGACCCAGCAGGATGGCAGCGATCCGGATCGCCCACGCTTTCCAGCCGGTAATATCGTCCCGCTTGACCATGTGCACCAGCGGTTCCCGGTGCTTTTTTGCCATATCAGCCATTGTCACTGCCTCCTTCCGGGGTGGTATCCTGAGGCATCGCCTCGGTTTTGGTCATCAAAAGACCGATCTCTTCTTTGGTGGCCGTGCGGGCATCTACCATACCGGTGATCCGACCGGAACCGATAACCATGATCCGGTCGCACAGATCCAGCAATACGTCCAGATCCTCGCCCACAAAGATCACCGCAACGCCCTTTTCCTTCTGCTCATTGAGCAGGTTATAGATCAGATAGGAAGAGTTTATATCCAGACCGCGGACCGGGTATGCCACCATCAGCACTGTGGGAGAGGATGCGATCTCACGACCCACCAGCACTTTCTGCACATTACCGCCGGACAGTCGGCGCACCGGCGTATCTGCGCCGGGGGTAACCACTTCCAGATCTGCAATAATCTTCTCCGCCAGATCCTTTGGCTTTTTCCGTTCCAGAAAAGCACTCTTGCCCCGGCGGTAGCTGCGGAGCATCATATTGTCCACGATGTCCATATTGCCCACAAGGCCCATGCCCAACCGGTCCTCCGGCACAAAGGACAGCCGCACACCCAGCTCCCGGATCTGCACCGGGGTCTTGTTCCGCAGATCATCCACCTGGCCGGTCTTGGGATTGTGATAATAGATATCGCCCTGGGTCAGATATTGCAGGCCCGCAATGGATTCCAGCAGTTCTCGCTGACCGGATCCGGCAATACCGGCAATGCCCAGAATCTCACCGGAACGGGCAGTAAAGGATACATCGTCCAGCACGGTACTACCCTGCCGGTCCACGCAGCTAATATGCTGCACTTCCAGCCGGTCCGCCACATCCTTGGGTTCGGTGCGCTGGATGTTCAGCTCCATTTTCTTACCCACCATCATTTCAGTGAGCTGGCTTTCATTGGTCTCGGCGGTATTCACCGTACCCACATATTCACCCTTGCGAAGGACGGAGACCCGGTCGGACAGACTCAGCACCTCGTGAAGTTTGTGAGTAATGATAATAATACACTTGCCATCGTCCCGCATACGCCGCAGGACTGCGAAAAGCTTCTCTGTCTCCTGAGGGGTCAACACGGCGGTGGGCTCGTCCAGAATCAGAATATCCGCGCCCCGGTACAGCACCTTGATGATCTCCACCGTCTGCTTTTCCGACACGCTCATGGTATAGATCTTCTTTTTGGGGTTCACATCAAAGCCGTACTGCTGGCAGATCTCCTCCACCTTCTGCTCCGCTGCTTTCAGGTTGTACTTACCCTTCTCTTCCAGGCCCAGCACAATATTTTCCGCAGCGCTGAACACATCTACCAGCTTAAAATGCTGATGGATCATGCCGATCTTATAGGCAAAGGCATCCTTGGGAGAAGCAATGGTAACCTCCTGCCCGCCGATAAAGATCTGCCCTTCATCGGGAAAGTAAATGCCGGAGATCATATTCATCAAAGTGGTCTTACCGCTGCCGTTTTCCCCCAGAATAGACAGAATCTCTCCATGGTTGGCGGTCAGGCACACATTTTTATTGGCGATAACCTTGGCGCCAAAGGTTTTGGTAATGTTCTTCAATTCAATGGCTGGTGTTTTATCCAAAGCAAATGCCCTCCTCTTTCTAGTCCTCAAAAGCAGGCTGACGCACCGGTCAGCCTGCTTTTCAACACCGGAATAAAGCGGGTAAGGCGGGGCAGGTAAAACCTGCCTCGCCTTGTATTTTCGCAATATTAGCCGTAGTTACGGTCCAGCAAATTGATGCCGTCGATTTCGATATCGAAGTAGGGACCGGAGCGGAACTTGGACTCCTGGAAGATGCCGTTGGCAACAACCTCGGTGTCACCGGCGAAAGCTGCATCGGTGTCTACGTCAGCATTGTAGTTGGTGAGCTTGCCATTGGCATCAACAGTAGCCTTGGCGTTCAGACCGTTGGCAGCGTCAACCTTCAAGGTGAAGTTAGCAGTATCAAAAACATTGATGGTGCCTTCCTTCAAGCCCTTAACAACTTCGTCCAGCTTAGCCTGGGTGCCGGGAGCAACGTTCTTGCCCAGTTCGGTCAGAACAACGGAACCGGTCTCAATGGTGCCGGTCCAGTCAGCGTCGATCTCCTTGCCTTCCTTAACCTGAGTGATCATATACTCAAAGTAGGGAGCCCAGTTGATACGGGAGGAGATCAGGAAAGTCTCGGGGCAAGCAGCGGCGGTAGAGCCGTTGTAGGAAACATTGGGGATCTTAGCGGTCTCGCAAGCGGTGGGAGCGCCCATGGAGTCAGCGTGCTGGGAGATCAGGACACAGCCGCCATCGATCAGAGCCTGTGCAGCCTGCTTTTCCTTGGTCTCATCGTACCAGGAGCCGGTGAACTTAACATCCATAGTCACTTCGGGAACGATGGACTTAGCGCCCAGATAGAAAGAGGTATAGCCGGAGATAACTTCGGCGAAAGTAAATGCACCAACATAGCCCATCTTAGCCTTGTCAGCAGTGATCTTACCGGAGTCGATCATCTCTTTCAGTTTCAGACCGGCAACCACGCCAGCGGCATAACGGCCCTGGTAGATAGAAGCAAAGGCATTGTGGAAGTTCTTAACACCGGCGGTGTGTGCCTGGGTGCCGGTAGCGTGGCAGAACTGCACATCGGGGTACTTCTTAGCAGCTTCGATCAGGAAGGACTCATGACCGAAGGAGTCAGCAAAGATGATCTCGCAGCCTTCGGTTTCGATCAGCTCAACAGCGGCGTCATAGCACTTCTGAGACTCAGGGATCTGGGTCTTCTGTACCATGGTGACACCCATCTTCTTGCAGGCCTCGACAGCAGCGTCAATGAAGTTCTTGTCGTAGGTGGACTGCTCGTCGTGCAGGAAGATGAAGCCGACCTTCATTTTTTCCTGGGGCTTTGCGTCGCCGGTGCCATCGGTCTTGTCAGCGGGTGCCTTACAGGCAACCAGGGCAAACACCATCAGAGCAGCCAGCAACAGTGCAAACAGCTTTTTCATTGTGTATTCCTCCAATTTTAAATTCTACCGGTTTCCGGAAGCCTCCAAAAACTGCCGCCGGAACACGATATGATTACAGAAATATAGAAAAATGACGTGGTTATTTTAACATAATCCGTCCGTTTCTGTCAACCAAGATTCCCCTTTTTTCAGTATTTTTTTACCCAAACCGAAAATTCCCGGCACTTTCTTTCATAGCGTCCCCTTTTTTATATTGCAATCCCCCGCAGCAACTGCTATAATGCTTTCAAATAGACGGACCCAAATTAGAAAGAAAGAGGCGGATTGCTATGAATTGTCTGGAAGCCAGAATCGCAAAAAACGGTGTGGTAAAAGAAGGAAATGTGTTGAAGGTAGACAGTTTCCTGAATCACCAGATGGATATCACATTGATGAATGAAATCGGCAAAGAATTTTACGAAAGGTTCAAAGACCGTCCCATCAATAAGATTTTGACCATTGAGGCCTCCGGCATCGCCATCGCTTATGCGGTAGCCCAGCAATTTGGCGTTCCCTTATTATTTGCCAAAAAATCCAAATCCATCAATATTGCCGGTGACACCTATGTGGCTGAGGTGGAATCCTTTACCCACAAGAACAAAAACACCGTGCTGGTATCCAAGCAGTTCCTCTCTGCGGAAGACCACGTGCTGATCATCGACGATTTTCTTGCCAACGGCTGCGCCTTGCAGGGGCTGATCTCCATTGTAGATCAGGCTGGGGGTACAGTAGAGGGAATCGGCATCGCCATCGAGAAAGGTTTCCAGGTGGGCGGTCAGATCATCCGGAATCTGGGCTATCGGCTGGAATCCCTTGCCATCGTGGAATCCATGAACCATGAGACCGGCGAGATCGTTTTCCGGCAAGCTTAATTAAACAGGAAAGCGGTGCGTCTTAAAACGCACCGCTTATTTTTATGCAACAGGCTCTTTTTTTCGGGTGGGAAGTTCTCGATTTTGCAGATAATAGATGAGCGAAAACAGCAAATATGCCCCCAAGCAGACTGCAAAAATATAGATGGGAGTATTTACATACCAGCCGAACCACTGGGAGAATTGCTTAAACACCACAATGGGCGAATCGCCAGGGCCAACAAAGAACATATTCATACTCTCCCCCAGCACCAACTGCACAAAGCAGTTGAGGGCAAAGGCGATACCGCACAGGACAATAAATGTCCAGGTAGCGCCCTTATAGTCACTTTTTTGATTGCCGCCCCGCTTGGAAAAGCAGATAAACAAACCGATAAACACCAGAAGCATGTGCCACGCCAAGGCATGAATGGTCAAGAACCAATGATCCAACAAAAGTCCCGACGGCTCTGTAAAAGAAATCGCGCCGCCCAACAGGTTGTAGAGCACCATGAAGCTATACATGCCCCGCTGTAACTTCCCCGGCTTCAACCACGGGACAATCAGGCACAAATACATAGGAATACTGCACAGCTGGAAGGGAAAATCTCCCCAGGAGTAACAATTATCCTTCATCACAAAGAAGTAGAACAGCTGCTTGAACACCTCCGATGCGATCAATACCACACCCAACGCAAACAGGATCCAGCCTGCGGTCCTGTCGCTGACCTTACGCAGTTTCCATGCAGCAAAGCCGCACACCGCAAAGCCGAGGAGAGTATACAGAATATGAAACGCACCGTAAGCGGGAATGGGTTCCATAGGAAATGCAAGGGATTCAAAGAATGCATCCAATTGAGCTGCCATAGGATCTCCTCCTTTATTATTAACAGGTATTATTAAATTAACACAGTTTTCGACAAAATTCAACATTTTTCCCTATTTGTATGCAAAGGGACAGAAAATGGGCAGTAATCGTTTTGATTACTGCCCATTCGTTATACTATATTTTATTGCACAGCCTCTATGGCTTCCAGTTTTTTCCTATCTTTATCTGCCAACCGGTACATCCAAAGATACATCCCCATCAGCGGCACTATCAGTGCCGCTGCCGTCAGAAATACCGGGCCGTATGCGCCGATCTTATCGTAAAAAGCATTGGAAACAGGGCTTGCTTATTTCTGAGATATGTTTTAAAATAACAAAAAACATTTGGAGGCGTCCTGTATGACCCAAAAAAGAAAAGAACTGATGCGGACAATCAAATTCATCCTCTGTTCCGCCAGTGCCGGTATCCTTCAAGCTGGCAGTTTTGCGTTTTTAGAAGAAGTCGCCCATTTGGAACACTGGCTTTGCAATCTGATTGCGCTAATCCTGTCCGTTCTGTGGAATTTTACTTTAAATCGAAAATTCACCTTTTGCTCCGCAAATAACGTCCCCATCGCCATGATCAAGGTAGCTGCGTTCTATATTGTATTCGCGCCTTTGTCCGCATGGTGGATGGATTATTTTACCGGCATCGGCTGGAATGCATACCTCGTCCAGATCGGCACGATGCTGCTGAATTTTGTGCTGGAATACCTGTATCAGCGTTTTTTTGTCTTTGGAAAAAGCCTGGACACCGCTCAAAAGAAAACTGCTTAAAACCTTGATTTTTCCCAATACATGTTGTATGATGATTTTGCTTACAAAAAATACCGGTAAAATATAATGCCGGAAATCGGAGGCTATTATGAAAAAGGTACCTGTCAGTCTGATCATCGACGATCCCGCACCGATTATCTCGGTTTTCCATGAGCATGCACCGTCCCCCAACACCAAGGATGGCCGCCCCATCATCCCCACCTTCCCCAACAGCAGACTTTTTGAGTTCTGCGACATTATCGAAAGACACGGCATCAAGGGCAAATTCAGCGTCGTGCCCATGCCCGGCAACAAAGGCGACATTATCAACGGCTTAGAGGGCGTCTCCCGGGAAGAGCTGGACGAGTGGCTGAACACCGTGAAAGAACGCGTAGTTCCCCAGTTCACCATCGGCCCCGAGATGCTCACCCACAACTGGGCTGTAAATCTTGCTGACGGCAGCGCCTACGACCTCAACGAGCACGAGTGGTCTCAGACGCAAGACCGGACCACCCTGACCCCCTACATCGCCAAAGCGCTTTCTATTTTGAAAGATGCAGGCTTTGAAGCCATCGGTGTCACCTCTCCCTGGAAGTTTGGCATTCAAGTGGAAGATGAGTATCAGATATCTATTTCCCAGGCTGTTTACAAGGTCACCGGCTCGAAAAACGCATGGTTTTTCCTGCGGAACAGACGCAACGAACCCAACGCAAAGCCTTGGGTCGCGCTGGAAGAAGGCGACAGAACCTTAGTTTCTATTCCTCAGACCGTAAAAGACGTATTTTGGCAGACCATTGACTGTCCCGACACTAACCAAAGTTATGTAAACCGCATCGCTGATGAGGTAATCACAGCAGACGGCAAAGCGGGTGAATTTGTACAAGTTTTGGAAACGGGAGGGTATCCCATTCTCTGCACCCACTGGCAGAGCCTCATGTCCAACGGACTGGGCACCGGTCTGCGGGCGCTGGACGAGGTAGCTCGCCGCATCAACGAGCATTACAGCCATCGGGTACAATGGATGGATTTTAAGCAGATTATGGAATTGGTAATTGCCAATAAGGCTGCTTATCCCAAGCCCGATTTTGAGTAAAACACTTATATCAAAAGAGCAGATGTGTTTATACGCATCTGCTCTTTTCATTCAATTTCAACTGCCAAAATAAGTGGCATAACTATATTTCGTGCCGGTACATTGGGCTCCGGGCATCTCGCTGCCTGCGGTGCCGTCCGGTCCTTGGGTCTCTACCACATCATAGGTCTTTTCCAGCGCTTGGGTAAATCCCGCAAAGCTGATCACATTTTCAGTTGAAAAACCGGTGTCGGATTTTCCCGACCCGTCTTGCATGGTCTGCCCTGTGCCGCAGGCTGTCAGCTGAAATACACAGGTCAGAAAAAGCGTCCTCACCAACAGTTTTTCATGGCTACACACTCCCTTTCAGCAGGTTGCATCACCAAATGTCTACATTTCCCTATTTCTGGTATTATAACGATTTGCTGCAAAATCGTCTATAAAAATTATTTTTTCATTTTGAAAAATATCACTTTTTACAAAAACGCAAGGACTTGTTTGCATCTTCGCCTATGGAAAAATAGAGATTTCGCTCCGTTTGGCCGTCGTGAGCAACAGTCCCCCGGGATGTTGTGACTGGATCTTTCAATTCCTGTGCTCTGCCGAAAAAATCCCGACCGCATAAGCGGTCAGGATTTTTGAAATAAGTGACCTATTTTGATACCAAATGCACACCCCAACAGACCTTTCGTTAAAAGATATGGGGAATCGTTAAATGGTATACCCTTTCGTTAAATGATACGAGAAATCGTTAAAAGGTGTTTTATCGATTTTCTGTTGGAAGTTGAAATTCTTGCCACTTTATGATAAATTATATTTAAATGGGAGGTGTTACAATGGCATTGATTATTTGCCCGGATTGCAAAAAACAAATATCCGATCGTGCAAACCAGTGTCCTTATTGCGGCCTTCCTGCACAATATTTCCATGCTCAAAAGCAAAAACAGCCTGCGCCCGCTACCGATAATAGCAATTTGGATTATGCGAATTTGGGCAACATTCTGTTGTCCTTCGATAAGGATTACTGCACACTCTTTGGTGCATCCCATTACATTACCCACCGTGAAGAAAATCATATGAACACAGTGTACAGAGAGTATTACAAGACTCTCTGCAATAAGATGATCTTTCAGTATGTGTGCAACAATGCTCGTACTTTCCGGGTGGATATTGACTCTCTGAAGTCTTTCCTCACCAAAATGCACACCCTCAGCAGTGATGTGATCACCCACAATACAAACTATGTGGATCGTGTGCTGAAACAGGAAAAGGACTATTTTGACCATATTCTTGAGGACATAGATCCTGTTATCAAGCTGGACGAAGAGCAGCGCCGTGCGGTCATTACTGATGATGACCACTGCCTGCTGGTAGCAGGTGCCGGTGCGGGTAAAACCACCACCATGGCCGCCAAGGTGAAATACTTGGTGGAGAAACAGGGCGTCCATCCTGAAGAAATCATCGTCATTTCTTACACCCGCAAAGCCATTGGCGAATTGCAGGAGCGCATCAATCAGGGTCTCAAAATCCCTGCAAAGATTTGCACATTCCATAAGTTTGCTTTTGATATCGTCAAGAAGTTCTCTGTGGAGCCGCCGGAAATCAACTTCTCCTCCTATGAGATCATCTTCGAAATGCTGGAGAAATCTATTTTCAGCAACAAGAAACTCATGCGCAACCTGGTTCTGTTCCTTGGTTATTATTTTGACCTTGAGGAAGATGTTTTCAAGTTCGATGACATGAACCAGTATCATCTTTATAAAGCTGCGCAGGACTATGAAACCCTTAAGAGCGGTCTGGGCGAGTATGTGAAGAAGGTGGAGCAGCAGCGCTCCAAGCGGGTCAAAACCTTGACCGGTGAATTCTTGCGCTCCGTTCAAGAAGTACAGATTGCCAACTTCCTGTATCTGAACGGCATTGACTATGAATACGAACGGCCTTATCCCTTTGAGTCGCCCACCAGAACCAAGAAGTACACCCCCGATTTTTACATCAGCCAGGGTGAACACACCGCCTGGCTGGAGCATTATGCCCTCAGCGAGAGCGGGTACAATTCCTTGTTTACAGCCCAGCAGACCGCAAAGTACAAGAAAGCCATCCGGGACAAACGGGATGTGCATGCCCGTTGTGGCACAAAGCTTTTGGAAACTTGGTCGCTATACAATGATCGTCAACCTTTGCTGGTGCATTTGCGGGAAGCTTTGGAAAGAGAAGGCTTCGTTCTGCAACCCAGAAATCTGGATGAGGTTTATAAGAAGATCGTCGATACCGGCAAGGATAAGTATATCTTTAAGCTGATTCAGTTCATGATGAACTTCATCGAGCAGTATAAGACCACCGGGTATGACGAAAAGGGTTTTGATCTCCTTCGCAAGAAGACGGATAACGCAAGAACTTTGCTGTTCCTAGACATTGCGGAGGAAGTGTACCACCATTACCAAGCAACACTGAAACAGCGCAATCAAATCGACTTTGCGGATATGATCAATGATGCCCATTTCTATCTGCAGGAAATCGAGCAGCAGCATATCACTCTGCCCTACAAATACATTATCATCGATGAGTTCCAGGATATTGCCCGGCAGCGCTTCAATTTGACCAAGCGCCTATCCGAAATCACCAAGGCAAAGGTAGTAGCTGTCGGTGATGATTGGCAGTCTATTTATGCGTTCTCCGGCTCCGATATCACTCTGTTCACCCGTTTCTTACAGTTGATGGGTGCGGGTACGGAATTGAAAATTACTCATACATATCGTAACTCCCAAGAACTGATCGATATTGCCGGCGGTTTCGTGCAGAAAAATAGCGCGCAGATCCGCAAGCAGCTTCTTTCACCGAAGCATTTGGAGAATCCCATTGTCATTGAGCCCTTCGATGACTCTGTGAAAATGATGGCCTCCTTGGCTGCGAAGGTAGAGGAGATCATCGGAAAGATCATCGATGAGTTTGGAATCAAGTCCTCTATTTTGCTGATCGGCCGGTACAATTACGATATGTACAAGCTCTATAAGACCGGCAAGTTCTCCGAACTGCCAGGCAACAAGGTAAAGTCCGAGAAGTATCCCAATGCCAACATCACCTTCATGACCGCCCATAGTTCTAAGGGCCTTGGCTATGACAATGTGGTGCTGATCAATATGTTCGAGGGCAAGTTTGGCTTCCCTTGCCAGATTGAAGATGACCCCATCATCAAACTGGTCATGTACGAAGATAAGAGCATGCCCTTTGCTGAGGAGCGGCGCCTGTTCTATGTGGCCATGACCCGCACGAAGAACCGTGTGTATATCGCAACACCCAAGCACAAACCGTCTCGCTTCCTTGTGGAACTGATCAAGGATTATCAGCTGCCTCTGTCTGAAGAAATCAATATGCAGACGGTAGACTTGTTTAACCTGCGTTGCCCGGTCTGCGGATTCCCGCTGAAGTATGAGTTTAATAAGAATTACGGACTGAATCTTTGGATCTGCACCAATGAAGCGGAAGTTTGTGATTTTATGACCAACGACAAGGTGCATAAGCATGATATTTGCAAATGCCCCAAGTGCAAGGATGGATACTTGATCGTTAAGATGAATCCCAAGAATGGAAATGTATTCTACGGCTGTACGAACTATTTTAGTGACGA
>JBGVON010000049.1:0-2908 GCA_045126495.1 Faecousia sp. | reverse complement strand
GCTTCGCACCCAAGATATGCATCGCAGGCGGTCCAAAAAGCCTCTTCATTGGTTACGGTACCGGTGTTTTGCACCATGGCCTTTGTGCCTGCCCAGACTCCTTCGATCAGCTTTTTCGGTTCATAGCCGTAAGGTGCCAGTTTCCGGGCGAGCCGACCAAAATAATCTTTAATAAACACATCCTGATCCATAGGCAGCAGTGTACCGTCCAGGTCAAACAGAACCGTTGTAATTTTCATATTCATCACCTGAATCATTTAGATAGTGTATCTTCCTTACCGCGATAAACCACCAGTTTACAAAAGAGAAATTCCAAAACAAAGTTTGCCAGCATGGTAACGATCAAAATGAGAAAGTCATTTATGCCACAACCTTCTGCCAAATCACCCAGATATGTAGACAGGGGCGTAAACACCAGATAGAATCCAAACACCTTCGCCATAGCGACCGGTACATTGGCCGCAGACTTAAAGGTATATCGGCGATTCAATGTGAAATTCCACAAGATGGAAAGTACAAGGGAAATAAGATACGGGATCCAGTAATCTTTAATAAAGATTTCCAGCAGCGCAAAAGTGCCAATTTGGATCACACCTGCGGAAATGGAAAACAGCGTGAATTTTACCGCTTGCCATAATGATTTCTTTTCTCTCATCTTTTATCATCCTTTTTATGGAATATCCTGCGCAATGGTTTCCGGCGGTCTGTCCAGCATCTCCGGGTGCGCTAGCAGGCGCAGGAAATATTTTATCACAGATGCGTAATAAAATCCATCGCAGATCCGTTCATCCAGATTGAATCGCAGATCCATATATTTGCGTTCCACGATTTGCCCGTCTTTGATCTCTTCCGCGCGCCGCTTTCTGCCGAAGGCGCAGAAGGCAGGTACCGTGCCAAAATCATAAAGATGGTGGTAAACCGGCTTGATGCCCAGGCTGCCCATAGAGGTAAAATAGATACTGCCATGGAACGGACTCAGCTCCAGCAGGAATTTCGGTGCCATCCCAAAATAATCCAAAACACGCACCAGCCACACAACAAATTTCAGCACCATCCGGGGTGTTGAAGTGAGGATGCCCGCTGCATCGTCCACATTGGAGTTTTCCATCTCGTCCTTTGCGCTTACCACAGCGGCATTGAATTTTTCGTACACATCCCGGG
This sequence comes from Faecousia sp., assembly GCA_045126495.1. Classification (GTDB taxonomy): domain Bacteria; phylum Bacillota; class Clostridia; order Oscillospirales; family Oscillospiraceae; genus Faecousia. The sequence goes on along the minus strand of JBGVON010000049.1, from coordinate 1,747 downwards.
CAGTATCACCGGGGTGAAAATGCACTTTAATAACGGTATCCGGTGATTCCTTGGTCATTTCCTTTTTCACCGTCATACATACAGCAATATCCTCGCCCCGGGAGTAGATCCGCTGACCGGCTACGAAGCGGTTGACTGCCGGATACTTGGCCACCGTTCGCACATAAGCGGCAATGATGGCATGGGTCACACCGAAGCTGGGCATATCCTCCCGGCGCTTGGCGCGTACATACCGGTCAAGGTCGGTGATCTCCACAGACTCATCGAACAGGAGGTTCGCGCCCACACGCTGGGGCATAATAAAAGGTGTGATTTGTTCAATTGCCGGTGAGGAGCGGATGTATCGTCCATCCGACCGATCTTTCCATGTAGGATGGTACTTGCCGTCGGTATGTATCTTAAGCGCAAACAGCATCGTAAGGCAACCTGCAAGCAGCAGATAACCGGGAAGAAGCGTTGGCGTTGAGCGAAGCTGAGAGGCAAACTGCCAATGCATATACCCAACAATCGCCAAGGCCAGCAAATATAGTGGTAACAGCAACCAAGGCTTGTGATTACCTGCAAGGATAGATGTGTAGCTGCCACAGAAAAAGAGGATGCCAATGCAAGCAAGCACAAATAGCAACGGTCTGCCGCCAAGCACAAAGTACAATTGCCACATTTCGCAAATACCCAGCATCCAAACAGGGATGGCAGTTCTGTACAGCATTTCTTCACCGATCAAAAACGCCATTAGAACAAACAGAATAACCGCTACCGAAGGCCATACGATCTGCCGCCAAATGCCAACTCCCTCCAATTGAGAGAAAATTGCGATTCGTGCGACAACGGATGCCAGCATCAGCAGACCCGTCAGCCACAGCGCAGGATGTTTCTTACTCACATAAAGGTGAATCCTCTTTTCCATCTTGTTTCCTCTATTTCTTTCTAAAATATCTATCTCTGTAAACAAATCCTTCCGCAATCAGGCACACCGGAATTGCCGCAAAGAAATCCACCGCCGAGTGCTGCTTGATGAACATGGCGGACAGGCAGATCATCATCACCGCAAAGACCACGAATCCCCGCCAAAATGGATGCGCACTCTTTTCGTTTGTCCATACTGAGGCAATTCCCAAAGAATACGCTACATGGAGCGACGGACAAACGCCGGTATTGGTATCAAAGGCATACAAGAAGCTGACACACCGTGTTAGGAAATTGTCATTTACAAACTCAGCAGGCCGCAGATCCTGCCGTGTGGGGTAAAGGATATAACAGGTCATCGCAAGGATCTGTGTGATGATAATATAAGTCTGTAGCCGCTTAAAACTGTCCACATTGTAAAGGAGGAAATATCCCAGAGAGATCACGATCAGCACATACCAAAATACATACGGGATCAAGAACCACTCGCAGAACGGGATCACATCATCCAGCCACATATGCACCGGATGGCAAGCATCCGCCGGGATCAGATTCTCCGTGAGAAAATACAGGATAAAATAACCCACCCAACCCAGTAGCAGCTTCAAGTGGGCAAATTGGGGTTCATTTATCTTGCGCAAGCGGAATGTACGGTAATCAACCACCGGTTTTTTCATAAGCGGACTCCTTGGGACGATTGGTAGGATAGTTTTTCTTTGGGATATTCCGGTATGGCACAACCGTATGCTCCGGGAGTGCTTCCGCGACCGCTGTAATTTCATCCATCAGGTATGTACAGATCCGGCTGCGTTCGGCATCCATCGCTTCTTCTGCCCGGAAG
>JBGVON010000048.1:0-23229 GCA_045126495.1 Faecousia sp. | reverse complement strand
CATCGAAAAATACGATGCCGCATTGAAGCCCCTTGGTGTGCAGGTGCTGAACCATTACACCGATACCTACCAATCCTCCGGCCACCTGTATCTGACCCGCATTCCGGGCATTACGGGAGCGCAGAGAAACGAGATCATTATTAAAATGGCAGAACGGGGGATCGCCTGCAACGTGCATTATAAGCCTCTGCCCATGCACACGGCTTATAAGAATCTGGGCTATGACATTAAGGACTTCCCCAATGCTTACACCCACTTTGAAAATGAGATCACTTTGCCTTTGCATACAAACCTTACCGATGAACAGGTGCAGTATGTGATCGATAACTATGTGAAAATTTTGAAAACCTATTTGTAAGGAGTGTAACGAATGTACAAGCAGTTCTTCAAGCGCCTGATTGATATTCTAATTAGCTTGATCGCACTGCCTTTCTTGCTGTTGGTGCTGATTATTTTCGCACCTATAATCTATTTTACGGATAAGGGTCCTGTTTTTTATAATGCCGAGAGAATCGGCAGGGATGGCAAGCTGTTCAAAATGTATAAGCTGCGCAGTATGTATGTCAATGCCCCGGATATCCGGTTGGCAGATGGGTCTACCTATAATGGTGAGGATGACCCTCGCGTTACACCCATTGGACGTTTTATCCGAAAAACCAGCATCGATGAATTGCCGCAGATTCTGAACATTTTCCTGGGGCACATGAGCTTGATCGGTCCTCGTCCGGATCCCCCGGATTGGTTGGAGCGGTATCCCGAGGATATCAAGGTGTTTTTGACCGTTCGTCCCGGCATCACCGGTTATAGCCAGGCGTATTTCCGTAATAGTGCCGACGGCGAGGAGAAGATGCAGAATGATGCTTACTACGCAACACACTGCACTTTCTGGATGGACGTAAAGATCTTCTTCAAAACCATTGCCACGGTGCTGATGGCAGAGAATACATACAAAGATACGGAAAATGAAACAGAGGCCGCTGAAGAGGCGGCTATGCTGAAAAAATAATCGAAGGGGGAGAGTGCGAATGAAGGTTTGTGAATACGGAAGTGAGTTCGATTGGCAGGCCAACGAAGCATTTCTCACCAAGGAAGAACGAGGCGAATTTATATTTGCAAAAAAATACCGTAGCGGCAGAGATGCTATGAAGGCAGTGGCATCGTCGGTAAAGGCACAGTATACCCGTGTGTTGCTGCCAGCTTTGTGCTGTGAGTCTATGGTATCGCCTTTTACCATGCATGGAATTAAGCCGGTGTTTTATAAACTGCATCCCGATTACAAAGCGGATGTGGCGGATGTGAGGCAGAAACTCAGCAAGAACACTATTTTGGTATATGGGTCTTATTTTGGAGTCGATCCTTTTGATGACGAGACGCTGGAATCTCTGCGACGTGTATATCCTTTTGTGTTGTTTATGGAGGATCGGACACAGGATATTCTGGCACCCCGGGAAAATTGGTTGTTTTCTTCTGATGTAACGGTTGCCAGTATCCGCAAATGGATTCCCATTCCAGACGGTGGCTTACTGTGGGGCAGCGTATCTGCGGAAACAGAAGCAAGTGACACCTTTGCGGTTTTGCGCAAAGATGCCATGGTCAAGAAAAGTCAGTACTTACAGTCCGGCGATGAAGGGTTAAAAGACACGTTCCGCCATATGCTGGCGCAGGCTTCGGAATGCCTGGATGAGAGCGCAACGCCCTATGGAATGACCGGGGAATCGGAACAGCTGTTGAAGACTCTTGATTTCCGACGGATCTATGCCCGCCGGCAGGAAAATGCAAAAGCCTTGCGGAAAGCGGTGACACCGGAAGAAGGCTATTTGAAACTGATTACCGAAACACCGGAGAAAAGCACGCTTTATTTTCCCATCTTGGTGAAAGACCAAGGGAAAGTGCAGTCGGAACTGGCAAAACTGGGGATTTACTGCCCAGTGATCTGGCCGGTGCCGGAGCAGGCACTGGGTGTTTGCGAGGTGGCGGAATACACCGCAGAACATATGTTGGGTGTGCCTTGCGATCAGCGGTACACGCCGGAAGATATGGCCTATATCGGCCAGCAGATTATGAGGATCGTTCATGAATAAGAAAATTATGATTTTGGGAGCCAGCATTCTGCAGCTGCCCGCCATTGAGAAAGCCAAAGAGATGGGTTTGCGTGTGGTGGCTGTGGATATGAATCCCGAAGCGATTGGTTTTCAAGTGCCCGGAATTGAAACGGAAGTAATCAGCACCATTGATATTCCCGCGGTGTTGGAAGCGGCAAAAAAACATGAAATTGATGGTGTGATGACTCTGGCCTGCGATATGCCTATGCGTACCGTGGCGGCTGTGGCTCGTGAAATGGGACTTGTGGGAGTTACCGACGATACGGCGCTGAAAGCCACCGACAAGGCGGTTATGCGCCAGTGTTTGCGGGAAAACGACGTTCCGGTGCCCCGATTTTACAGTGTTTCCAATGAGAAGGAATATGCCCGGGCGGTGGCAACCTTTACAACACCTTTTGTGGTAAAGCCGGCGGACAATTCCGGTAGCCGCGGCATCGTTTTGGTGGAAGATATCCACAACAAGGCAATCGTGGAAAAAGCCTATGTATACAGCCGCCAATACAGCCGTAATGGCAATGTGATGGTGGAAGAATATATGCGCGGACCTGAGGTCAGCGTAGAGACGTTGAGTGTGGACGGCGTGTGCCATGTGATCCAGATCACGGATAAGCTGACCACCGGCGCGCCCCACTTTGTGGAGATGGGGCATTCCCAGCCGACCCGGCATGATCCGGAAACCGCAGAGAAGATCCGGCAGGTGGTCATTGCCGCCAACCGGGCAGTGGGCATCCAAAATGGCCCTTCCCATACCGAGGTCATTGTGACGGCGGAGGGACCCAAGATTGTGGAGATCGGTGCTCGCTTAGGCGGTGACTGTATCACGACCCATTTGGTGCCCTTGTCCACCGGCGTGGATATGGTGGAAAACTGTATCCGGATCGCCCTGGGCGAAGCACCGGATCTGATGCTCAAATTCCAAAAGGGAAGTGCTATCCGCTACTTTACCCAGAAAACCGGTGTGGTCACTGATATTGCCGGTGTTGAGCAAGCGAAAAAGATGGAAGGAATCCGTCAGGTCAGTATCGTCCATGGCGTGGGCGAGCAGGTGGGCGAGATCGACAGCAGCGCTGCCCGTATGGGCTTTGTCATTGCCCAGTCAGACAGCGCAGAGCAGGCGGTAGCATTGTGCGAAGCAGCCAAAGAAATGATTAAGATCACCATTGATTGAGGGGATAGATTGTGAAAATTGTGATCGCAACGCCGATCTTGTTTGATAAGACCAGCCCGTTTAACCACTTATTCCATGATATATTGGAAGGTTTCTTACAGGCTCGTCACCGGGTAACCCGCCTTGTGGCAGTGGAGACGGAAACGGATACCGGGTATGATCTTGGTATCCGTAGCGATGCTATGGAATACATACCGGTAAAGCGGCAAGCGGCGGACCACGGAAACATTATTTCCCGCTATATCAAAGATTCTTTAACAAACTGGAAGATGGCACGAAAGCTCCGCAAGGTAAAAGATGCCGACGTGCTGTTTGAGGATGTGTCCTATTCTTCCTGGCTGGTGGTGAGAGCAGCCAAGAAAAAGGGCATGCGGGTGGTTGCCATGCTGCAGGATGTTTGGCCCGACAATGCAGTCCAAAGCGGACTATTGCGGGAAGGCTCTTTGTTGTATCGCTCCTTTGAGATTTTTCAGCGATATGTTTATAAAAATGCGGATAGTATTATTTGCATTTCCGATGACATGAAGGTTTTTATTGCCTCCAAGGGCGTGCCCGAGGAGAAAATCTCCGTTATCTACAATTGGGGTTATACCGATGAGATTGTGGATATTTCTTGGGAAGAGAATGCTTTCGTAAATAAATTTGATCTGGATAACGATTTGTTTTATGCCATCTATGCCGGTAACATCGGCCGGATGCAGAATGTAGAATTGGTGTTGCAAGCGGCTGAACTCCTCCGTAGTGAGGCGAGAATCAAATTCCTGATTATTGGAGCCGGCGCCAGAGAAGCCGAGATCAAGCAGATGGCAAAGGAGATGGAACTGCCCAATGTGACGTTTCTGCCCTTCCAGCCTGCGGAACTGGCAACCTCCATTTACAGCGCAGCGGGCGTGAATCTGATTCCTCTGGTTCCCGGTGGCATCAAGACAGCGCTGCCTAGCAAGACTGGTGTCTGTCTGTCCTGCGGACAACCTATCGTCTTTGCCTTTGGAGCGGACTGCCGATTTGCCCAGATGGTAGAATCCCATGGCGCGTGTGTGTGTGTCAGCGCAAAGGATTCTGAGGAAATGGCAAATGCAATCCGGACCGTGGCGGCAGGGGAGCGCAAAAAAGACTATTCCCTATACCATGAAAAGTTTGTAAAGGTAAAAAATGTAGAGGGTTATGTAGGAGCGATTAACGGATGAAAGTACTCTTTATCAACACGGTCTGCGGCGCAGGTAGTACAGGTCGGATCTGTATGGATTTGGCGAAGATTTACGAAGCCGAAAGTCACAAAGTTTAAATTACATATCGGGCGACCCAGGAATTACCCAAGGCTGCAAAAAGTACGGTGTTCGTATGAGAATAAAATCAGGGATCTATGCCTAAGTGTTTTAGTTCTGCATCATGGAGAAAGCCGGTTTCTATTTCAAAAGGAGCATACCTCAAAAACACCGTGTGGACCCAAAAACATTGGCGTACGCGTAGCATACTTGTTCAATCGATAATAATGTGTAAGGAGTAATTGTATGAATACAGCTATAACACCGGATTTGTCTTTTCTCATTCCCGTGTATAACGTCAAGGAGTACCTGTCTGACACAATGCGTTCTATTGCCGAACAAGACTATACCAATATCACGTATGAGATTCTATGTATCGATGACGGTTCTACCGATGGTTCTTATAATACACTTATCGAGCTTTCCAAGCAGTATCCTGCAATGCGTGTGCTGCAAAACGAGAAAAACTCTGGAATCTCGTTTACGCGCAACCGTCTCATTCGTGAGGCGCACGGAAAATATATCTGGTTTGTCGACTCGGACGATCTGCTGTTTAAGAACGCCGTCAGTCGTGTGTATTCTGAGATAGATCGAACACAAGCCGACGTTGTCTTGTGTGATTTCTTGCGAGTAAATGATATTCATAAAAACGATGAATATTTGTTCGACCGCACTGTGGGTGCTAGACTGATTTACGATAAAGAAGATCTACCAATTGACCAACACGGTGCCAAAATGAATGCTCTGTGGGCAGGGCCGTTTCTCCGATCCTTTTTACTGAAAAATAGCATCACCTTCAACGAGAAAATAATTATGCAAGAGGATACAGTGTTTTACTGGCAATTTAAGACACTCACCGATAAAATCTACCGAATCGACACACCCGTGTATCTTTACCGTCAGCGAGCAAGTTCCATTTCACACGAAGGTAGTGGCAAACGAATGAAGGATCAGTATCTTTCGATGCTGATAAAATTGGACTTATATGAGCAGTGGTTAAATGAGGGCTTTTACGACGATCGAGCAACGTTGGAAAACAAAATCGCGCTGACAAAGCAGGGAGTTGTAATGGCACTTGCCTCCTTAACGGATAAGCCGTTTATTAAGGAACAATTAATGTATCTGAGAGAAAAAGGTGTTTATCCGTCGCCGTTTTGTAGCAGAATTTTGCACCAAAAAGGAAACGTTCTGCTCAATATCCTGCGTTATCTACTGCCGATTCCTTTGTTCTTTTGGATATATCACATAATTTATCAGAAACTCAAAAAATAGCATGCACTATTGCTGAAAGGAGCAAAATCCGCTGTGAAGGTACTGTTTATCAATACTGTTTGCGGCGCCGGCAGTACCGGTCGCATCTGTACCGATTTGGCCAAAAGCTTCGAAGCCCAGGGCCACGAAGTTAAAATTACATATCGGGCGACCCAGGAATTGCCTGAAAATTGCCGGAAGTATGGTGTATGTGTTGGCACAAAAGGTGATGTTTTCCGTCATGCATTTCTGGCGCGTATTACAGACAAGACCGGTTTCTATTCCAAAGCGGCAACTCGTAAATTAGTGGCGTATATGCGGCAGTATCAGCCGGATGTAATCCACATGCACAACTTGCATGGATATTATGTAAATCTGGAAATTCTGTTTGATTATTTGAAGCACGAACACAAGGGGAAAGTGATTTGGACTCTCCACGATTGCTGGGCATTCACCGGCCACTGCGCCTATTATGCTTATGTCGGTTGCGACAGATGGAAAACCGGTTGTCACCACTGCCCCCAAAAAAAGAGTTATCCCATATCTGTGCTGGCAGACCGTAGCAAGAAGAACTATGCAGATAAAAAACGCCTTTTTACTGGCGTTCCCAATATGACAATCGTCACAGTGTCTCAGTGGTTGAAGAAGGAGGCGGAAGCTTCTTTCCTGAGGGAGTATCCCGTGGTACGGGTGTATAACGGCATTGATTATAACGTGTTTCGTCCGCTGCCCAACAATATCCGGGAAAAATTGGGCATTGGCGAAAGCAAGATGATTTTGTCTGTCTCCGATGGCTGGGATGAGCGAAAGGGCTTTAATCGACTGCTGGATGTGGCAAAGTATGCCCCGGAAAACTGGCGATTTGTGATTGTGGGTCTTGCAAAGGAGCAGATCGCACAGTTACCTGAGAATTGTATCGGTATGGAACGGACCTGGAACCAGGAGGAACTGGTGCAGCTCTATACTGCGGCAGATGTGTTTTATAATCCCTCGGTGGAGGAAACCTTCGGCCTTGTGACGGCAGAGGCAATTGCTTGCGGTACTTACGCAGTTGTAATGGATACCACAGCTTGTCCCGAACCCATGGGTGTTTACGGAAAGGCACTGAAGACAACAGAAATTCAGGAATCCTTAGAGGCAATCACAGAGGTCCTTAGCTGGGAAAAAGTCGTGCCGGAAAAAGAATTTACAAATGAGAAAATGATTTCCGGATATTGGGCACAGTATACCGGTAAAAACGAAAAACTTGCCGTAAATGAATAAAGGATGTGCAAATATAATGAATATTGTATTTTTCTTCGACCAACTGCCGAAGGTGGGGAAAGGTTGCTTTAATGCGATTACAGAACGGTTTTCCGGAACAGTGGTATATGCCTATCTGCGTGATTACAAACAGGAAAGAAAAAATGCAAACTGGGATGATGGCGATTACGGAAAAGCAAAAATTGTCCCGTTGGGGGAAGATGAAAACACCCAAGGCAAGGTAGATGCATTGTTCAAAGAATATACCAACGCGGTGTTTGTCTTGGGCGGATTTAAGAGTTCTGTTATGAAGTATGTGGACCGGTATGTTTGTGAAGATAAGTATAAATTTATTTGTTTTTCTGAGCGGCCGGGCGTATATGGAATATGGTGGAAGCGACTTTTGAAGCTTGCTTATATTCCTTTGTCTGAGATTCGTATTGCAAAAAAATATCGCAACCATGTGGCTGCAATGTTGCCGCTAGGCATGACCGGTGTGAAAACATTTAGGAAATACGGCTGGCCTCAGGAGAAACTGTTTCCATTTATGTATGACCCGGTAGAAACGGTTACGGATCACAGCATCGTGCCGGTGCATACCCCAGTGCGCTTTTTGTACGTGGGAAGATTTTCTCGTTATACCAAAGGCACCGATACTTTGGTCAAGGCGGTGGATTTATTAGAGAAAGACTCCGATAAATTTACATTGACCATGGTGGGTGGATACGGCGATATGCGTCAAGAAATTTTACAGTGGCTGGAAACAAAACCCAATGTAGAGTTCTTGGGAATTTGGGATTCTAACACGGTTGGTACGAAAATGAAGGATTACGATGTGTGTGTTGTGCCTAGCAAATTTGATGGTTGGAATTTGCTGGTCAACGAAGCGGTGCGTGCGCACATTGGTGTGATTGTTACAGATGAGGCAGTTAGTGATGAAGTAATTTCTTATAGCAAGGCCGGCCTGGTTGTAAAAGCCAAAAATCCCAAGGCCATGGCAGAAGCAATGAAGTGTGCAATTGCAGATAAGGATCTGGTTATGCAGTGGAAGGAAAAGGCAAAAGCCTTTACACCGCAGATTAGTAATGATGCAGTGGCCGACTACATGATCGCAATTATAAATTACGTTTGTGGCGACGGTGGCGAGTGTCCGCAATGCCCGTGGTTGAAGGAGATTGAAGGGTGAACACGAGAAAACAAGGCATAGCATGGTATTTACTGCTGGTATATGGTGTGTATTTCCTGTATTATTTTGCGGATATGCAGACCAGTGCCAATACTATGGTCAAGCAAACAGAATCCAGAGGCATGGTGCATATATTTTTGATTGTGCTGATCGGTTTGTTGGCGGTATATTTCATCTCAAGAATGAAGTGGTTTGTGGATGATGGATTCCGGAGCAGTTTCTTTGTTTTGATCTCTTGGTGCGCGCTGACAGATATATTGGTAGGTGCTTCGTTTTGGGGTATCGCAACCCATATCGGCTTGTTGGTGCTGTTTTATTTAATCTATTATTTTGCCGGTCACTATATCAATAGTCAACTGCGGTACAAAATGATCCTTGCCTTAGAGTTTGCCTTATGGTGTGTTACTTTGTGGTATGCAATCAGCGCCTTTGTGGCATTTCGTGAATATCAGGCAGACCGCAATCTTGATGGTGACGTGGTTTTGAACATGGCATACAATATGCTGGTGTTTATTCCTATTTTGTTGCAACTGAAAAACCGTGTTCTAAAAGGTGCATCTGTTGCTATTAGTGTGGTGTATATTGTTGCATCCCTCAAAAGAGGCGCTATTATTGCTATGATAGCAATGTTCCTTGTGGCATATTTTGCTGGAACAAGGAAAAATAAGAATGAGGGTTTCCAAATTAACAAAAAAATTGCATCCAAAGCACTGCTGATTGGTGCGGGAATTGTAATTGCTATGGTCGTTGTAAACAACAAAATGGGCGGCGCACTGCTTGGCCGTTTCTCTTTGGATGAATTGCGTGATGGCTCCGATCGAAGCAGACTATATGCCGCAGCTTGGGCGGATATAAAAACCAGAAATCTCTTGCCGTTTTTAATTGGAAAGGGCAGTGGATCCTCTCTTCGCATTATTGGTTCAGGCGTGCATAACGAAGAACTGGAGTTTTGGTTCTCCTATGGTTTGATTGGCTTGGTGCTGTACTTGATAACCATGTTTAGGGGCATTGGTCGTACCAGAAAACTGATAAAAGAGGATATGCCCACTAAAAGAATGTATGCAATGGGCCTTACCTATTTGATTTGTGTTGGTGTAGTTGGTTCAGCGCTTTTTTCCCATATGGCATTCCATGTTATGTTGGCTATGGGATTAGCAAATAGCCCTGTACATACAGAGCAAATGAGGTATTTAGTCGATGAGCAAAAGAGCTGAACGAACAGGTCGTGCTGTAATCGCCTCTTATGCAGCGATTGCATTCTCTATTATTAGCGGACTTCTGTATACGCCTTGGTTGATTCGAGAACTGGGAAGCTCCGATTATGCTATTTATACGGTTTGTGTTTCTTTGATGGCATATTTTACTGTGGACTTCGGTATCGGTGCTGCCATTACTCGATTTATTGCAAAATACCGTGCGAACAACGAAGAACACAAGATCAACAGCCTTTTAGGAATTGCGCTAAAACTCTATTTGGTTATTGATATTATTACCTTGGTTGCGTTGACAGTGATGTACTGCTTGCTGGAGCACATTTATGTTGGCTTAACAGCAGTGGAACTGCAACGCATGAAGGTGGTATTCCTAATTACCGGTATGATGACGATTTGCTCCATTCCGGTTATGCCCATTAACGGTGTTTTTGTGGCATTTGGCAGAGTTTACGAGGTCAAAAAAATTGAACTCCTGCAGAAAATGTTAACCGTTGGTTTGATTTGTTTGAGCTTGCTAGTCGGACAAGGACTGTACATAGTTGTCTTGGTAAATGCGGTGGTTACTGTGTTAGCCAATGGATTCAAAGTTCTAACAATTTATAAAAAGGAACATGTGCAGCCCAATCTTCGCATAAAAGATCGGCAGATTACAAAGGAGTTGTTGACATTTTCTGCATGGGTAGCGATTGCCATGATTGCAGATAAATTCTTTTTCTCCTTTCAACCGACTTTGCTGGGCATTTTTTCCGATTCGATAGCCATTTCGGTATTTGCCGTTGCGACTTCTGTGGAAGGCTATGTGTTGCTGTTTGCAGATGGATTAAGCGGCATCTTTTTGCCACGGGTTACCAATATGGTGGTTAAGAAGAAAGACCCCAGCGAGATTACCGACTTGATGATTCGCATAGGCCGTGTGCAATTGTTGATTGTCTCGTTGTTCATTATGGGAATCATTACCCAGGGTGAAGATTTTATTCCTATTTGGTTTGGTAAGGAGTATCGGCAGTCCTACTATGCGGCGGTGATCGTGCTCATTCCATGTTTTATTCACCTGACACAAAGTATTGCTACGGAAACATTGTATGCAACCAATCAAGTGCGATACAGAACATTGGCGTATGTGCTCAGCAGTACTGTGAATGTGGTGCTTACTGCGTTGTTTGCGCCTCGCTATGGCGCGATCGGTGCAGCAATTGGTATTGCTTGCGGCTTTGTGGTGGGCCATGAAGTTACATTGAATGTAGTGTATGCTAAGGTGCTGAAATTGGATTTGCGTCGTTTCTTCTGTCAGTGCCATTTGAAAGCAATACCTTGTCTGTTGGCTATGCTTGCAACGGGTTGGGGACTTGCAAAGATTTGGCCTGTGGCGGGACGTCTGCAAATTCTTCTTCGGTGTGGAGTTTGCGGACTGGCGTTTCTGGTGTTAGCGTATTTGCTCTACATCAATAAAGAGGAAAAACGATATATTAAGAATTTGTTAGGAAAATTCAAAGGAAAGTTTTTAAGAAAGTAAGGGACTATATATGAAAGCTGGGATTATGACCCTTGCGTTGTCGGATAATTATGGTGCAGCGCTGCAATGCTACGGTTTGTCCAAGACACTGACAAATATGGGCGTAGATAATGAACTGTATCGCTATCAGAATTGGACTCGCATTACTTATGGGATGTCGGCAATGTCCAGAATTAAATATGAGGGCCTGAAGGCATTCAAGATTCTGTTCACTGGTGGAGAGCGTGCCAAGCGCTTCACTGCTTTCCGGGAAACGTATATTCCCATGACACAGAAGCTCTACAGCAATAACGAAGAGCTGCGTCAGGACTCCGGTGATTACGATGTATATATCTCCGGCAGTGATCAGATATGGAATCCTCGGTTGTTTGTGTTTGATTACAGCTATTTTTTGGACTTTGTGCCGGAAGGTAAAAAGAAGATTTCCTATGCCTCCAGCTTTGGCAAAGCAGGCTTTGAGGAGTCCTATAAGGAAAAGTGCGGCAAGCTGCTTTCTGAGTACTCCCACATCTCCGTCCGGGAGCGAAGCGGCGAAATTATTGTCAAGGATTTGTGCGACAAGGATGCGGTGACTTCCTTAGACCCCACCTTGCTTTTGACAATGGAGGATTGGATGCCACTGACAGAGTTTGCCTCTGAGAAAGCGAGGGACTTTAATGGTGTTCTCTGTTATATCATGCCCGGTGACAAATTGGTGGAGATGGCAATCGAGGAACTTGCCCAGCAGCTCCATGAGAAGACCGGCCTGCCCATTATGCGTTTGGGAATTAAGGAACATAAGGTATTTTCTTATAAAGCCGGGGAAACAGATATTAAAGCCGGTCCCGCGGATTTCTTGGCATATTTTGCCGGTGCGAAGTATGTGGTGACCAACTCTTTCCACGGCACGGCGTTTTCTGTGAATTTTGGCAAGGATGCCTATATTCCCATCAACGACAATTTGCCGCCTGAGAAGGCACTCCATGAGCGGATCAAGTCGCTTCTGTCCCAGATTGATGCAGAAGCAATGATGGTGTCGGCCGGCAACCCTGTTTTGCCGGAAGGGGAGTTAAATCACGAAACAATTGCATCCAATTTGGCTGCGTTGCGGGAAGAATCTAAGGACTACTTAAAACGTGCATTGGAGATGTAATATGAAGATTACAGATCATGAAAAATGCGTGGGCTGCGGTGGCTGTCAGCACATATGCCCCAAAAGCGCTATTACCATGATAGAAGACCCGGAAGGATTTTTGCGCCCTAGGGTTGACGAAAATCTGTGTGTGGAGTGCGGCCTTTGTCAAAAGACCTGCCCCATGGAAGCTCCCTGCCTTTTGGAAGGGGAGAAGAAAGCCTATGCATTAAAGCATAAGGATGAATCCGCTCGGGATAAGTGTGCTTCCGGCGGTGCATTCATCGCACTCAGTGATACCGTGCTGAAAGATGGCGGCATTGTTTATGGCGTTATTTATGATGAGAACTTCCGTGCAGTCCATGCCCGGGCAGAGAGTGCCGGGGAGCGGGACAAAATGTGCGGTTCCAAATATGTCCAAAGTGACCCTGGGGATACTTTCCAGCAGGTAGCTGAGGACTTGAAGCAGGGGAAAAAAGTGCTGTACTCCGGTACTTCCTGCCAGATCGATGGCTTGCAACATTATTTGACCTGCAAGAATGTCAATATGCAAAATCTTATGACCGTTGGCCTTATTTGTCACGGTGTTCCCAGCCCCAAACTGTGGCAGGAACATATCACCAATATTCAAACTAAGCGGAAAAAGACAGTTATCGGATATTTTAACCGGTATAAAATCCGTGGCTGGCACGAGCATAACGAGTGTATTACTTACGAAGACGGTAAGAAGGAGTATTATACCAAGCTGTCCCAAAACCATAAGGATTTGTTCTACGGCCACTACATTATCCGGCCTTCTTGCTCTGTGTGTGCTTATGCGACAGATCCCAGTGCAGCGGATATTACCATTGCCGATTTCTGGGGGATCCAGTATGTGATGCCGGAAATTGACGATAACCGAGGCGTGTCTCTGGTTCTGACAAACAGCGAAAAGGGCGAAACGCTGGTGCAGTCCTTGCAAAATGTTACTCTGTGGGAGACTGATCGGGAAACGGCACTTTCCCATAACCATACCAAGCCCTGCAAGCCCAATCCCAGAAGAGAATCTTTTTGGAAAGATTACCATGCCCACGGTTACCATTACGTTTGCGCTAAGTATGTCCAGGATAGCATAAAAGGCCGCATTCTTTACGGCGGCAAAAAGCGTCTGCGTGCTATTCTTGTGAAGTTGAAACTGAAACCCATGTAAAGAGTCGGAAGAAAGGAATGGATGTTATGGGCATCAAAGACATTCTGAGAAAAATGCGCATTCTTCGCACTGCATACTATAAAGGTTTGTGGAAGAAAACTATTGGGAAGATCCCCAGAGAAGAATACGAAGAAGGCATTGTAAGACTTGCATCTTATAAGGATAAGTATAAGGGGAAGCGCTGCGTGGTGATTGGAAACGGCCCCAGCCTGGTACCACAGGATCTGGATATGCTGAAGGATGAGATCACCTTTGCCTCCAACAGAATTTACAATATCTACGATAAGACCCAGTGGCGTCCCACCTTCCTTTGCGCTCAGGACCTGATGGTGATCGACGACATCTGTGAGAAGCTTCCCGGAGTTTCCCGTGACTCGGAACTGACCGTCCTGAACGCCGATGCCTATGATCGGTGTAAGGAACTGGCAAAGGATATCAAAAACCTGGTGTGGATGCCCCTGCGCTACATACCGCCCAAGAACGACCGCTATGTATTCTCCGACGATGCTTCCAAAATGGTGGCAGAGGGCCTGACCATCACATATAGCTGTCTGCAGTTGGCGGCCTATATGGGCTTTACGGAGATATATCTTTTAGGTATTGATCACAACTACTCCATTGAGATTGACAAAAACGGCAAGATTGTGAAACAGGATAATTCTGTGAAAAACTATTTTCAGGGCGGAGCCGAGACAAAACCCGGAAATCCCCCTCAGGTCATCGAAATGACATATGCGTATATGTCTGCAGAACCCTATTCCAGAAATCACGGCTTCCGCATTTTTAATGCTACCCGTGGCGGCAAGCTGGAAGTCTTTGAAAGAAAGAACTTCGATGAAATTTTCAAGAAATGAAGAGGTGCAGTATGAAAACAGTTGCATTTGTTCCTATTAAGATGAACAATGAGCGCCTGCCTGGTAAGAATACTAAGGCGTTTTCCAACGGCAAGCCCCTGATTGCCTATATTTTGGAGACTTTGAAGAAGGTATCCTCTGTGGATGAGATCTACGTCTATTGCAGCAATCCCGCCATTTGTGAATTCCTGCCGGATGGTGTGACCTACTTGAAACGCAGCGAACACCTGGATCTTTCCACCACCAGCTTTAACGAGGTGTTGACCTCTTTTGCCCGGGATGTGGACGCGGATGTTTATATTCTGACCCATGCCACTGCACCTTTTATTTCCGCACAGACCTTTGAAAAGGCGGTTGCGGCGGTGGCTTCCGGCGAGCATGATTCCGCACTTTCCGTTAGCAAGCTGCAGGAGTTCATTTGGAAGGACGGAAAACCCTTCAATTACAGCACAGACAACATCCCCAGAACCCAGGACTTAGAGCCTCTTTACACAGAAACCTGCGGTATGTATGTGTACACCCGCCAGTTGATCCTGGAAGAGAACAGACGGGTAGGTCACAAGCCTTATCTGGTGGAGGTCTCCAAGATCGAAGCCTGCGACATTAACGAGGCAGATGATTTTGTGATCGCTGATGCGATCGCACAGACTTTGAATTAAGAGGCATTTATGGACAGAAGAATAAAACTACTGGACTGCACGCTCCGTGACGGCGGATATGTGAACGATTTCAGATTCGGCAAGCAGAACATTCAGGGGATCATTAAAAAGTTATCCGATGCATCTGTGGATGTGATCGAATGTGGTTTTTTGCGATCCGGTGCTGTTGATCCCGACTGTTCCTTGTTTGGCAGCGTATCTGCTATTAAATCCGTGATCGGACAGAAAAACCCTAACCTCATGTATGTTGCCATGATCCAGTATGGTAAGTTCTCTATGGAAGAACTGGAAGATTGCGACGGCGCTTCCGTAGACGGTATTCGTCTGACGTTCCATGAGCACGAGATCGAGGAAGCCTTCTTACAGGGCGCAGAGATTATCCGCAAGGGCTATAAGCTGTTTATGCAGCCCGTAGGCACCATGACCTACACCGATGAAGCACTGCTGAACCTGATCGACCAGATCAACCGGTTGCAGCCCTACGCTTTTTACATGGTGGATACTCTTGGAACCATGTACAAGAACGATCTTCTCCGGATGTACTATCTGGTGGATCATAATCTGTACAAGAATATTGTGGTGGGTTTCCATTCCCACAATAATCTTCAGCTTTCCTTTGCCAATGCCCAGGAACTGATGCAGCTGAACAGTTCCAGAGAACTGATTGTGGATGCCTCTGTGTATGGTATGGGTCGCGGTGCAGGCAACCTGAATACCGAACTGGTGACCCAATATATCAACACCAATTTTGGCTTGCGGTATGATAATATTCAGATTCTGGAAATCATTGATGAGTATATCCGTCCCATGTCCTTGCAGTATGCATGGGGCTATGAGGCGGCCTACTACATCTCTGCAGTGTCTAGCTGTCACCCCAACTATGCAACCTTCCTGTTGGACAAGCAGACCCTCCATGTGCAGGATATTCATAAGATCCTTAGCAGCATGCCATCTGAGAAACGCTCCTTATTCGATAAGGCTTATATTGCGGAATTGTACTTGAACTACATGAATAACCGGGTTGACGACACTGAGACAAGGGAACAGCTTCGGCAGAAACTGGGAGACCGACCTGTGTTGCTGATGGCACCTGGCAAGTCCGCGGCCTCCGAGGCGGATGCGGTGAATCGGTGGATTTGGGAGAATAACGCCTATGTGGTGAGTATTAACTTTGTTCCAAATTTCTGCAAGGCAGATATGGCCTTTGTCAGCAATATCAAACGGTTTTCCAATGTCAAAGAGGTGACTGATCAGGTTCCTTCCGTGGTGGTGACTTCCAACATTTCTTGCGAATCCCACGCCAATGTGGCAGTGGTAGACTACCTGAGCTACACCAATGAAGATCCGCTGATTACTGATAATGCCGGTCTTATGTGCATTAACCTGATGCGCACCATGGGCATCAAGCAGCTGCATTTGGCAGGATTTGACGGTTTTTCATTAAATCAGGTGGACAATTACTTCAATGCCTCTATGTACATGAAGGTGGAAAATGAACGCCTTTTGGCAATCAATGATGCGGTCAGCGGCAAGCTGGAACAGCTGAAACAGCAGATGGATATCACCTTCCTGACGAAGACCGTGTACAGAACTTGATGGTGAGGACGCAAAATGACAAAGAAATACGAAACCATAATCTTTGATTTGGACGGCACATTGCTGGATACATCTCCGGGAATTTTTGGAAGTGTCCGCTTTGCGGAGCAGCAGATGGGTTTTGCGCCGATTCCGGAAGAACAGTTGCGGGTCTTTGTGGGGCCTCCTCCCAAACTGATGTATCAAAAGGTATACGGCGTCAGCGAGGAAGCGGCAATACAAGCTACCGCATATCACCGGCAGTACAGCCGGGAAAAGGCAATTTATGAAGCTACCCCTTATCCCGGCATGAAGGAGACCTTGTCCGCGCTGCAACGGCAGGGTTACAAACTGGCAGTTGCAACCCTGAAAGGGCAGAAGATTGCGGAAAAGGTTTTAAAGATCCACGGATTGTCCGATTTCTTTCAAGCCATCGTAGGCATGGATGAAGCGGAAAGCTTTACCAAGTGCAAAACCATTCAGGTGGCCATGGCCCAGACCGGCACTACCGGTGTTGCGCTGATGGTAGGTGACAGTGAGTACGATTACATCGGTGCTTGTGAAGCAAATGTGGATTTTGTAGGTTGCACCTATGGCTTCGGCATTGATCCCGCAGCCACCCGCTACCCTCTGATCCAGACCCCGTTGGAGCTTTTAGAATATATTTAAAATATTGAAAAGTAGGTAGTTTATTATGGGACTTTTTACCAACAAAACCCTGATGATCACCGGTGGTACCGGTAGTTTTGGCAATGCGGTGTTGAACCGTTTCCTCAAAACCGACATCGGCGAGATCCGCATTTTCTCCCGGGATGAGAAGAAGCAGGACGATATGCGCCACGAATTCCAGGCAAAAATGCCGGAAGTCGCTGAAAAGATCAAGTTCTACATCGGTGATGTTCGGGATCTGGCATCTGTCAAGAATGCTATACACGGTGTGGATTACATTTTCCACGCAGCCGCTCTGAAACAGGTACCCTCCTGTGAGTTCTTCCCCATCGAGGCGGTAAAGACGAACGTGCTGGGTACTGAGAATGTGCTCACTGCTGCCATCGAGGCAGGGGTCAAGAACATCGTCTGCCTGTCCACCGACAAGGCCGCTTATCCCGTCAATGCTATGGGCACCTCCAAGGCTATGATGGAAAAGGTCATCGTGGCAAAGTCCCGCACTGTTGCCCCTGAAAAGACCAAGATTTGTTGCACCCGCTACGGTAATGTTATGTGCTCCCGCGGATCTGTTATCCCCCTGTGGATCGAGCAAATCAAGGCGGGCAACCCCATCACCATCACCGAGCCTTCCATGACCCGGTTCATTATGAGCCTGGATGAGGCGGTGGATCTTGTGCTATTTGCTTTTGAGAACGGTATTTCCGGCGATATTCTGGTCCAGAAGGCTCCCGCCTGCACCATCGAGGTGTTGGCAAAGGCAGTTACCGGTCTGTTTGCCCCCGGTCACGAGATCAAGGTCATCGGCATCCGTCACGGCGAGAAGATGTATGAGACGCTGCTGACCAACGAGGAGTGTGCCAACGCCATCGACATGGGGCAGTTCTACCGTGTTCCCTGCGATAAGCGCGGTCTGAACTACGATAAATTTTTCAAAGAGGGCAATGTCGAGCGCAATCCTCTTACGGAGTTCAACTCCTCTAATACCGAGCTTTTGAATGTGGAGCAGGTGAAGGAAAAACTGCTGAGCTTGCAGTATATTCGTGACGAGCTGGATGCCCAGGGCATTCAATACTAAAATTTTAGTTTGATGCACAAAAGGAAGTGTACATATGAACATTCTGATTACCGGAGCGAAAGGTTTTGTAGGGCGGAATTTGACCGAAACCTTGAAAACTATCCGGGACGGCAAAAACCGTACCCGTAGCGTCACTGTCGGCGAGATCTACGAGTACGATATTGACACCGATCCTGCATTGCTGAATGAATACTGCGCCAAGGCAGACTTTGTGTTCAACCTGGCGGGCGTGAACCGCCCTCAGAATCAGGAAGAATTTATGCAGGGCAACTTTGGCTTTGCGTCCGCTTTGCTGGGCACATTGAAGAAGTACAACAATACCTGCCCGGTGATGATCTCTTCTTCCATTCAGGCAACTTGTATCGGCCGCTACGACAGCGAATACGGCAGAAGCAAGAAAGCAGGGGAGGAGCTGATGTTCGCCTACGGCGAGGAAACTGGCGCAAAGGTTCTGGTGTACCGCTTTCCCAATCTTTTTGGCAAGTGGTGCCGTCCCAACTACAACAGCGCGGTAGCCACTTTCTGCAATAATATCGCCAACGATCTGCCCATTCAGGTCAATGATCCCGGTGTGGAGTTGGAGCTTTTGTATATCGATGATCTGGTGGACGAGATGCTGGACGCCCTGGAAGGGAAGGAGCATCGCTGCGAGTTCGACGGCATTGAAACGGTTATGACCCAAAACGGCCGTTACTGCGCCGCACCGATTTCCCACAAGGTCACACTGGGTGAGATCGTGAATTTGCTCCGTAGCTTTAAGATGCAGCCTATGACCCTTCTCATGCCTGAGATTCCTTATAACAGCTTTGCTAAAAAGTTGTATTCCACGTATTTAAGCTACCTGCCCAAAGACAGTGCCATCTTCGATTTGAAGATGAACTGCGATGACCGTGGCAGCTTTACCGAGCTTTTGAAGACCGCAAACTGCGGACAGTTTAGCGTCAATATCTCGAAGCCCGGCATCACAAAGGGACAGCACTGGCACAATACCAAGTGGGAGTTCTTTATTGTGGTTTCCGGTAAAGCGTTGATCCAGCAGCGAAAGATCGGCACGGAGGAAGTGCTGAACTTTGAAGTTTCCGGAGAGAAGATCCAGGCGGTACATATGCTGCCCGGTTACACCCACAACATCATTAACCTGAGCGATACAGAAGATCTGGTGACCCTTATGTGGGCAAACGAGCAGTTTGACCCGGGTAAGCCGGACACATTTTTTGAGAAAGTAGAGGCGTAAGAAATATGGCTTCTTTCAAAAATAACGGTAAGCTGAAATTGCTTATTATTGTAGGTACTCGCCCGGAAATTATCCGTCTGGCAGCAGTCATCAATAAGTGCCGCAAGTATTTCGACACAATTCTTGCCCACACCGGTCAGAACTATGACTATAACCTGAACGGCGTGTTCTTTAAGGATTTGCAGATCGAAGACCCGGATGTCTACATGGAGGCAGTGGGCAAGGATCTGGGTGAGACCATGGGGAATATTATTGCCAAATCTTACCAGCTTATGGTGGAGGTAAAGCCCGATGCCGTCCTGGTGCTGGGCGATACCAACTCCTGCTTGTCTGTTATCGGCGCCAAGCGACTGCACATTCCTATTTTTCATATGGAAGCAGGCAACCGCTGCAAGGACGAGTGTCTACCGGAGGAGACCAACCGCCGGATCGTGGATATCATCTCCGATGTGAACCTGTGCTACTCTGAGCATGCCCGTCGCTACTTAGCGGATAACGGTCTACCTAAGGAGCGCACCTATGTTACCGGTTCTCCCATGGCAGAAGTGCTGCACAATAACCTTGAAAAAATCGAGGCCAGCGATATTCATGCCCGTCTGGGTCTTGAAAAGGGTAAGTATATTCTGCTTTCTGCACACCGGGAGGAGAATATTGACACGGAGAAGAACTTTACTTCTCTGTTCACCGCTATCAATAAGATGGCAGAAAAGTATGATATGCCGATCCTGTACTCCTGCCATCCCAGAAGCCGCAACCGTCTGGACGCTTCCGGATTCCAGCTGGACAAGCGGGTCATTCGTCATGAGCCTTTGGGCTTCCATGACTACAACTGCTTGCAAATGAATGCCTTTGCGGTGGTGTCTGACAGCGGCACATTGCCAGAAGAGAGCAGCTTCTTTACTTCTATCGGTAAGTCCTTCCCGGCGGTGTGCATTCGCACTTCCACGGAGCGTCCGGAATCCCTTGATAAGGCTGGTTTTGTGCTGGCAGGCATTGACGAGAATAGCCTCTTACAGGCGGTTGACACCGCTGTGACCATGGTGGCAGAGGGGGACAACGGCATTCCCGTTCCCGACTATGTGGAAGAAAACGTATCCACAAAGGTGGTTAAGCTGATCCAGTCTTACACCGGCGTAGTCAACAAGATGGTTTGGAGAAAATTCTGATTTAAGAGAAAACAAGTTCTGTCCGTAATGAATGTATGTTGCTGATCGGTACTAAGAATTTGTCTGCCACAGACAAACCCTCAGTACCGCCAAAGGGAATGGATTGACCGTTGTTTTTGAGGCTCTGCCTGAGCATGCTGTCGCGCCGCTGGCGTATGAGGGGCTGAGGAAAGCCGGTGCTTTGGAGCAGATCCCGGAAGACGTGCGGAAAAATTGTATAATAATTACCATACAGCTATTTTTCGAGATGTGCAGTACGACTACCCCATTCCTATGGGCACGGCAAGGGCAAATAACATCATAACAAACGCCAACCGGCTTGGAAGCAACGCTTCCAAGCCGGTTTTGTCAATAAAATACTGTAAAAAAAGCTTATTGTTTGTTCTATGCGCACTTGTATCGGGTGAGGGTTTTGCTGCCTGTCTCGGCGCATACAGCATGTCAATGATAGGTGTTTTTAGGAATTGTGTTTGTGCTGAGGGGTGCTTTTGGTAATCGGATATTTAACCCACTGTGATTTTAATATCTCCCGTGTCGGTGCTGATCTGACATCTGCCGCCGGTTGCGGTTTTCGGGACATCCACTCTGCCTGTGTCGGTGTGCACGATAAAAACCTTATCCGTACGTAAGCTGCCTGTCACATCTCCTGTATCCGTTTTTATAAAGATTTCAGCAGCATCTGAATTATCAAATTTCACATCGCCGGTGTTTCTTTCAATAGAGAGGGTTTCTGCGGTGATGACACGGTTCAAGGAGATATCTCCCGTATCTCCCTCTGATGTAAGATTTTTGCACTGCACATGGGTCAAAAGGGTTTTTCCGGTGGAGACGTTGATGTGGGCATCCCCCCGGCAGATTACATTGGAAACGGTGATCTTTCCGGTGGAAACAGAAAGTCTGAGAGATCCTGCGGATGCATCTTCGACGCAGATGTTTCCGGTGGTGGTTTTGATTTTGACAGCATCTCCGGCAGAGGCACGGACGGTGACGTTTCCGGTTCTGCCTGCAATATCCATTTGTTCAAACTGGAATTCGTTTGGTATTTCTATGTCACCTGTGCTGGATTTTATGGACAGCGCGCCGTATGTCCCATGGGGGATGGACACGGTGATTTTCGGCGTGCGGGAAAAGAGGTTGATATGTTCATACCAGGCTCTTGTGTCCGCAACCTCAATTATAAGGACGCCATCCTTTACTCCGACGGTGTGGTTTACGTGCTGTTCTTCAAAACAAATTACGGAGCTTTCCTCGTTTTCGGAAGGGATAAAGGTAACGTCAGCAGTGTCCGTTACAATGGATATGTGTTTATAATCTTCCTGGATTCTATAATTGTTGGTTTCGTATTTTGCGGTGGACAGGTTGGTAAAATCCCACTTTAACACAGTCATCACACCTCCGAAAATGATACATCCAATCAAAACAAGGGAAGCTGCTATTATAATCCGTCGTTTCGTTGCTTTGCTCATTACACTTCCTCCTTTTTTATAAAGCGGTTCTTAGTCCATACCGCAAGCTTCTTTGTAAGCAGGAAAATGCCTTTGGTTGCTGCTTTGCATCCTAAGAACATGAAAACAGAAAGGCCTGCGCAAACCATTCCCGCGCCGATCATGGCAATTCCGGAAAGGGTGTGATTCCCCAGAGCAAATCCGATTCCGGCGATGGTGCTGCCAAACGAACAACCCACCAGTGAGCCGAAAACAGCCCATAGGGAAAGGATTACAGACCACAACGAAATGTAGAGAGAGGCAATTACGGCAATTGCGGCGATCAGAAGCGATAGCCATACGGGAGAACCCAGCGCCAAAAGTGTGATTTCCCATGCTTTGAAGTGTTTTTTCGGGGCAATTCTTTCCTTTGGGATTTTGGGAAGGGGGGTGTCTGCAATTATCTGTGCAACGATTTCCTCCACAGATCCCACAGCTGCCACGGCTTCTTCCTGGGAAAGTCCCTCTTCCATGCGGTCGTCGATCATTTCGCTGTAAAAGGTCAGGCGTTCTGGGATATCATCCTCAGGCAATCCGGATAAGCCTTGGCGCAACTGGGCAAGAAATGCTTGTTTATCCATTGCGGTCATCCTCCTTGGTTACGAACTTATAGATAGATAGGATCTCTTTCCACGCATCCTTGAAATCTGCAATGCGGCGCAGCCCCGCGTCGGTAATGTGATAATACTTTCGAAGTCTGCCGCCGTGCTCTGCGGTGCGGACAGTGAGCATGCCTGCCGTTTCCAAGCGTTTCAAAATGGTATATAAGGTGGATTCGGACAGCTCCATATACGGCTTCATGTCCTTGATGATCTTATATCCGTAGGAATCTTCGCTTTTAATGGCAGCCAATACGCAAACATCCAAAAGACCCCGCTTTAACTGAATATCCATGCGATACCTCCTCTTGTGTAATACATCATACCACGAAGTATTGTTTTTGACAAGGGGTTCTGAAAAAATTCAGTGCGCCTGAAAAGCGAGACAATTTGTCAGGAATTTCCCAAAGAAGAAGCCAAGGGAGGGAAATTGCAATAAGAGCGAAAATGTTCATAAAGATGGTATGTTTTTGCCAATATTCTTCGGATTTTGCAAATATTCCAACATACGCTTCTTGATTTATGTGTTTACTTCATGTATAATTTTTAATGTATGTGCGCGTGTAATGTAGACGTGCGTTGCAGTGTGCTGGCGATTAAATTGTCCTTTGAGATTTCAGGGTGCGATATTCCAAATGGCCGTAATTGCAAAATATGCGTAGCCTTAATTGGA
>JBGVON010000047.1:0-31080 GCA_045126495.1 Faecousia sp. | reverse complement strand
CCGCAGACTGGCTTCGATACCCCCAATGAGGATGGCCACATCCTTGTTGGTCTGGCGAATGAGGTTACAGAATACCAGGGTGGGGTAGTCCGGGGGTTTGCCAATGACACCGCCGGGGGTAAAAGCGTCATTTTTTCGCTTGTGCTTGGTGACGGAATAGTGGTTCACCATGGAATCCATGTTACCCCCGGACACCAGAAAACCCAGTCTGGGCTTTCCCAATGCGTCAATGGATTTGGGATTTTTCCAGTCCGGCTGGGAGATAATGCCCACGGAATAACCGGCGTTTTCCAGCACCCGGCTGATGATGGCATGGCCGAAGGAGGGGTGATCCACGTACGCATCGGCAATGATATAAACAAAGTCGCACTGGGCCCAGCCCCGGGCGGCCATATCCTGCTTGGAAATTGGTAAAAAGTCCATAGGAACCTCCTGGATAGTTACTTGCCATTGGGAAAGGTCTTGCGTATATCACTGACACCACAAATATAATCCATGCTTACATTATACAGCCTAGCCAGAATAATCAGGCTGTCAACTGGGATTCTTGTTTTTCCCAATTCGTAATCCGAGTATGTTTTTTGACCTACTTTTAATAGTTGGGCAATTTCTGTTTGTGTCTTGTCGCAATCTTCACGCAATGCGCGGATTCTTTCTGTGTAGTTCATACAATCACCTCGTATTTAGCATATCATAGAGCATAAAACTCTATTGACATTTAGAGTTATAAACGCTATAATGTTTGTGAGGTGATAAAAATGGAAAATATTTGTAAAGACTGTAAACACTATCGTCAGCATTATACTATGGATCAGAAAACAATTTTCCGTGTTTATTGCGGCCATTGTGTTTTGCGTATAAAAGCAAAGAAACGTCCGGATACAGCGGCTTGCAATGACTTTACTTATGCGCCGCCGGATGAAAGCGCATTTGCATCTAAGGAATTTCTCAGTAAGGCGTTGCTTGATTATATGATGGGATTGGATTTATTACCTGAGATAAAAAATAACCCCGGCGACCTTCCGTAGGAGATTACCGGGGATGATGTATGGGAAAATCAGTACAACAGGTACGCCTCCCGGGCCTTGATCAACGCCAGGCCTCGTAAGGTTCTTAAATTCGTTTCAGCTCAACACCTTTGGGATCTTGAACTTCAAAAAGTGTTGCACTTAGTTTGACAAATCATTGTGCGCAAGGGGGGACTTGATTTGCATTTTTGCCTTTGGCAAAAATAAAGGTTCGCCTCGGTCGAGCCCTCGGCGGCAGCGCTCATCCGCGCTGCATTTAGATTGGTTCAAGTCCCCGTATCTTACAAAGAAAAAATACAGATACACCAAAGTGTATCTGTATTTTTTGGTGCGCGAGGGGGGACTTGAACCCCCACGCCCGGAATGAGCACTAGAACCTGAATCTAGCGAGTCTACCAATTCCACCACTCGCGCGTATGCAATTTTGCGCCCGGATTTCCTGAACGCCTGCATATAATATCACGTTGCGGTCCGTTTGTCAACTGATTTTCTCAATTTCTGCAAATTATTTTTCCGGTATTTGCAGGTAACGCTCTGGTTTGCAACCGGGGCGTTGGGTAGTATTCAGCGGGAGGGGCGGCGCAATTTGCGGATATGCTCCCAGAGGGTAAAAATCGTATGGGTAATGGCGGTCACGCAGATAATGCCCAAACAGATCGCGCCGGCATAGATGACGGCGTTAGAGCCGTGAGTCAGAAATGCTGCTTTTTCACTCCTGACCAGTGCGTCCATGGTGCGGTACAGATCGCTGCCGGGAACAAGGGGCACCAACATGGGCACCAACAGTGTCAGCACCGGAGTGTGAATGATCCTTGCCAGGATCTCGCTGGAAAGGGCGGCGGTCATGGTGGCAAACAGCATGCTCAAAAAGGGGCTGCACCCGTTGTGGGTGCACAGCAGGTACACCGCCCAGTCGAGGGCGCCGCCTAAAAAGAATACGATCAGCTTTTTGCCCCGCACATTAAAGAAAATGCCAAAGGTTATGGATCCAATGGCGCTCATCAGTGTTTGAATGACGGAATCCATCATAGCAGACCTCCGATCCCTACCAGTACAGCAGCAAATCCGATGGCGATGGCGATAGCCTTGATAACGGCTTCACTCAATCCCAGCAGCCCGGAAAGGGTATCCCCGTTGGTCAGATCCCGCAGGGCAGTGGTGAAGGACACACCGGGAATCAGCAGCATGATATTGCCGATGGTGATTCTTTCCGGTGTATCGCCGATTCCGATATGTACCATCAGTACCACGGCCAATGCGGTCAACGCACTGATCAGCAGGCTGTGCAGCACACCGTTCATGTGGAGCTTGTTGAGAAAGTGTTGAATGACAAAAACCAGCAGTCCGGACAGCGCGGCAGCAAAAGCATCCCAGGCAGAACCGCCGAAGAAGACAGAAAAACATGCGGATATCACGGCGTAGCTCAGACACAATACTGGTGTGGAATAGGCTTTTGTCTGCTGTATTTGCGCAATTTTTTTCCGCAGTTCCGGCACGGAAACCGGACAATTGCAGAGATAGCGGGACAGGGAATTGACCTGCGCTACCTTTTCCAGATTGGTGTTGCGGGTGGCGATCCGGCGGGTTTGGGTGATGATCCGGTCGTCGGGACAGTGAACGGTGAGAACGATGCTGGATGTAATGGAAAATACATTGATCTTTTCAAAACCGTAGGCAGAACACAGTCGAGTCAGGGTATCTTCTACCCGGACAATCTCCGCGCCGCTGGCAATCAGCACTTCTCCCATGTCCAGGATGCAGGACAGAAGCGCGTCCGGTGTACCTTGGATTGCCTGTACGGCTTCATAAGTTGGCATGAAACACGCCTCCTTGTAAGTGAAAGTCGCCATAAGTGTAACACGGAAAGCAGAAAACTACAAGGGGTTTTTTGAAATAAGTTCAGTTGCCAAGGGTAAAAGCTTATGGTACAATAAACAAAACGACGATGCTTATTTTCTGTGATAAATGTCACGGAAAAATTCCGACAGATTGGGTATATTAAAGAAAAAAGGAGAATCGGATATGCAGAAGCGATATGATGTGATTGTTATTGGCGGCGGTCCGGCAGGCTATACCGCCGCGCTCTATACCGCCCGGGCAGGTCTGTCCACTTTGGTGCTGGAAAAGCTTTATGCCGGGGGTCAAATGACCGAAACCACCCAGATCGATAACTTTCCCGGCTTCCCCGAGGGAATCGACGGATTTACCCTTGGTATGCAGATGCAGTCCGGCGCTGCTCGCTTTGGCACAGAGACGGTAAACGAAGAGGTCCAGTCTGTCCAATTGGCGGGGGAGGAGAAAGAGATTACTACTACCGGCGGGGTATACCGGGCAAGGGCGGTGATCGTAGCCACCGGCGCAGCCCACAGGCATCTTGGGGTGGAAAAGGAAGCGGAACTCACTGGCAGGGGCGTTGCCTACTGCGCTGCCTGTGACGGGATGTTTTATAAGGGAAAGATCGTGGCGGTGGTTGGCGGCGGCAATTCCGCGGCGGCAGATGCTCTGCTCCTGTCCAGAATTGCTAAGAAGGTCTATCTGATCCACCGCCGGGATACCTTCCGCGCTACCCGGATCTACCACGAACCGCTGATGCAGGCGGAGAATATTGAGATCCTGCGTAATAATGTAGTGAAAACTCTGCTCCACGAGGATAAGCTTACCGGCGCAGAACTGGAAAATGTGCTTACAGGGGAAAAGACCCGTTTGGAACTGGATGGACTTTTTATCAGCGTGGGTCGCAGTCCGGCAACGGAACTGTTCAAAGGACAGCTGGATCTGGATGCGGGAGGCTATATCGTGGCAGACGAGTCCACCCGTACCAATCTCCCCGGGGTGTTTGCCGTAGGAGATGTACGGACCAAGGCGCTGCGGCAGATCATCACCGCAGCCGCGGACGGCGCAACCGCCGCTTGGTACGCAGAAGAATACTTGATGTAATCATAGATCCGTCCACCTGTTTGGGTGGACGGATCTTCTATTTCCCGTTTGCGGGGTTATCCAGCACGTGCCCTTGTTCATCCAATCGGGAGCCGTGACAGGCGCAGTCCCAGGAATGTTCCGCTTCGTTCCATTTTAATGCGCAGCCAAGATGGGGGCAGCGTCTGCCGGTGAATGACAGCAGATTGGTGATGGTTTCAAAACCGTTTACCAATAGCTGGGGTTTACAAATACTCCGGGAGGGATTGAAAATCTCTGCAAAATCATTTTTCTTTCCCTGCACCAGATCGCACAGGATTTGTGCAGCTACCATGGCGCCGGTCATGCCCCATTTGTTAAAGCCGGTGGCGGTGAAAAGCTGCCCGGTCTGTGCAGAATAATTGCCAATATAGGGAAGTCCGTCCAGACTCATGCAGTCCTGCGCCGCCCAACGGCAGACTTCTTTTGCGCCGGGGTAGTGCGCCCCGGCAAACTGCTCCAATTCCTTCCATGTCCCGCCGGACTTTCCGGTGCGGTGTCCGCCACCGCCCAGCAGGAGAAGATCCCCGTAGTTCCGGAAGGACAGACCCTTTTTATCTTCGTCTACATACATACCGTCCACATCCTGTGCGTCCTGCAACGCCAATACATAAGACCGGTGCTGATACAATTTCAGAAAATAACTGCCGTGCTTGTTGATAAAGGGGAAATGGGTCGCTACGATCACGGCTTTTGCCTGAATCTCCCCCTGCTCCGTGACGGCGGTGCAGCCGCGCATTTCCTTTATGAAGGTGTTTTCGTAGATGGGCAGTTCCTGTGTAATGGCAGCGAGAAATTTCAGCGGGTGAAACTGTGCTTGTCCGGGGAATTTTACCGCACCGGCAACGGATAGGGGAAGGGGGATCCGCCGGCAGAAGGTCGCATCGGCGCCCATGCGGTCAAGGGCCGCAATCTCCTGTTCCAACAGGCTGTTGTCGTGGGTATAGACGTAGTTATCCTTGCTTTCAAAGTCGCAATCCAGTTGTGTACACAGTTGCTTGTAACTTTTGACGGCATTCTGATTTGCTTGCAGGTACTTCTGCGCTGTTTCCACGCCTGCGTGTTTCAGGATCTTGTGATAGATCAATCCGTGCTGGGCGGTGATCTTGGCGGTGGTGTGCCCCGTAGTCCCTTGGCACAGGCGCCCTTTTTCTACAAGAATACAGGAAATGTTTGCCTGATTCAAAAAATATGCCGTTAAAATGCCGGTCATTCCGCCGCCGATGATCAGCACATCGGTTTTTTCGTTGCCCCGCAGCGGGGGGAATTCCGGAAGCCGGACTTCTTTTTGCCAGATAGATTTCATTGCAGAACACACTCCTCGCCCTTAGTATGATACGGTGGCGGGGATTTATTCCGCAATAAAACAGGGAGGTGTTTCCTCCCTGTTTTGTTGTTTTACGGGCGAAGTCCTAAGCCGCCTTCCAGCGTCAGGGTTTCGCCGCTCATATATTTCAGATCCGGGGAGGCGAGCGCCACACAGGCTCTGCCGATCTCTGTTTCTGCATCTCCGAAGTGCCCCATGGGCGGGGTGTGCACGTTGGCTTTGAAGGCATCGGGATAGGCGTTTGCCCAGTGTTCCAGCTGCGCCGTCCACGCCAGTGGGCAGATTACATTGACATTGATGCCGTCCTTGCCCCATTCGGTGGCGGCTACCCGGGACATGCCCCGGATCCCCTCCTTTGCGGCAGCATAGGCGCTTTGCCCAAAGTTGCCGGAAAGACCCGCGCCGGAGGCGAAGTTGATCACACTGCCTTGGGTCTTTGCCAGATAGGGGTAGCAGGCCTTCATATAGTAGAAGGTGGCGTACAACCCTGAGTAAACCGCCAGATCAAATTGCTCCGTAGTGTGATCCGCCAAGGTTACCCCCGATGCAGATGCCTGTGCGTTGTTGATCAGCACATGAATATCACCAAAGGTGTCCACAGCCTGCTGCACCACTTTTTGCACAGTTGCTTCATTGTCACCGCCGGCAGAAACATCTGCCTGCACTGGCAGTACCCGGATGC
Source organism: Faecousia sp. (assembly GCA_045126495.1). GTDB lineage: Bacteria > Bacillota > Clostridia > Oscillospirales > Oscillospiraceae > Faecousia. The sequence goes on along the minus strand of JBGVON010000047.1, from coordinate 25,088 downwards.
CGTAGAGCCGTTCCAGTTCTTCCTTTGCGTCTGTAAGCTTTTGCATATTGCGGCCTGTCAGTACAAGGTTGGCGCCCTCCTTGGCAAAAGCGGTGGCGATGCCGTAGCCGATAGAACCGCAGCGCCCGTCGCTGAGCACTGCCCGGCCACCGCCGGTGATGATTACGGTTTTACCTTTGAAATAACCCATCAAAATCCCTCCTTACTTGATAATTTGTCCATCCGGACTGATGGTTATGACGTATAGGGGAATACTTTTTCCGCTATTTTCCAGAGCGGTCTTTGCCGCAAAGCTGAGCCCGCCGCAGCAGGGGACGGTCATGCGGGCAACGGTGACAGATCGGATCTCATTGTGCAGGAAGATCTGGGTCAGCTTTTGGGAATAGTCCACGCCGTCCAGCTTGGGGCAGCCGATGAGGGTCACCCGGTTTTTGATAAAATCGTTGTGGAAACTGCCGTAGGCAAAGGCAGTGCAGTCTGCGGCGATGAGCAAGTCAGCCCCGGCAAAGCAGGGGGCATTGGGGGGTACCAGTTTTAGCTGTACCGGAAAATTGGTCAGTTCACCGGGCGCATGGACTTTTTGCTCCTCTGTGGGTTTTCCTTTCTTTGCTGCCAGTACCGCTGCTTCATTATATGCAGGCGCTTCCCGTTCTTCAAAAGAGATGGCATTCATGGGGCAGGCAGGCAGACAGTCTCCCAGTCCGTCGCAGTAGTCCTCCCGCAGAAGCTGCGCCTTGCCGTCTACAATGCCGATGGCACCTTCGTGACAGGCGCTGGCGCAAAGTCCGCAGCCGTTGCACCGGGCGCGGTCGATGGTGATGATCTTACGGATCATGCGATCTCCTCCTTTTGTTGCTTGGCGATCTTCATCATCGCTTCATACATCTCATCTCCAACGCACTTTCTGGCGTATTGACACCATTGTACACAGCTGAGGGTGTCGTTGTAGGCAACAAAACCGCAGTGCTCACAAGGCATCTGGGTGTCGATGGAGAATAACTCAATTTCGTGTCCGCATTGGGGACAGATTTTTTCAATAATTGTTGGGGTGCGGGGTTTTCCTTGGCATCCATCTAACATATGAATCCCCTCCTTTTGCCACTATTATAAAGATAAAAAGCACCTGCTGATGTGACATTTGCAACATCGGCAGGTGCTTTTTTATTGTGAAAGAATACGAAACCAGTTTTTATCGTAGTCGATCAGTCCATCGTCCCGCATTTTTGCAAGCTCTCGGGTTAGGGCGCTGCGGTCTACGCACAGGTAATCCGCCAACTCCGACCGACCCAGAGGAATCTTAAAATACCGGGTGTTTTGGATTTGCGCCTGTACGGACAGATAAGCCAGTAGCTTTTCCCGGATGGTCCGTTTGGAAATGACTTCGATCTTGCGGATCAAATCCCGGTTTTTATCCGCAATGATATGCACCATATTTTCAATGAGCCGGTGATGGAAAGCGCAGGACATGGTACAGCTGTGCATTACCCGATCCAGGGGAATCATCATGATCTTAGCATTTTCGGAGACCACAAAGGTTACCGCAGATAGTTTGTTTTTGCCCCAAGCAAAGGTCTCCCCGAACATTTCGTCCTTACCCATGCGGGCAACCAGAACCTTATTGCCCCACACATCCTCTTTTACCATATCCACACTGCCGGAAAGAAGGATTCCTACGTGGCGGATATTTTCTTCTTCAAAGGCAATGATGTCACCTTTTCGGAAAGAACTGACGTGATAACCTATACAGCCCAGCATACCTTTGCGATCTTCCGGCTGAATACCCTCAAACAGAGGGGAATTGACCTGCGCTAGAACGTCTGACATTTCTATCGCCTCCCAAAGATATTATACAACAAAATCAAATTTGCCGCAAGGGTCATTCTAATACAAGAGCACAAAGTAAAAAAATTCCTCCAACCGCAAAATCCGACAAATTTCACAATGTGTTTGGAAGAGAATAGAAAAGAAGCAAAAAACTTCTTTGTGTGTAATTTATTTCCCGGAGTACTGCGTATACTTATTTCCGCAAAGTGATTTTGGATATGACTTGCTTGCGAAAGGAATGCAAAGCATGGCAACGGCGTCTTACATAAATGAAAAGGTGCTGTTATAAAAAACAGCACCTTTTGTAAGAACCGTATTTTTATTCTTTCTCCTTCGCAGAGTTTAGCACTCTGCTTACCCGGTGATTCAAAGTTGATGCTTTGCGCAAATAATGTCGAATCACTGATCCTGCGAATGTTGTTGCAACTGCGAACATTCGCAGAGTTTAGCACTCTGCCGGGCAAGCAGAAAAAGCCTGAATGCCACGGGCTTTTTCCCGAAAAAGACGGGAGTTTTTGACGGCTTATAATTAAAAACCAATCGCCATGAGCTTGTTCATATTGTGACGCTTTAATTCCATGGAGGAGTGAATATACCGTTCCAGTGTGATTCGAGGGCTGGAATGGCCAAGAATCTCACTAAGGGATTTGATTTCAAAGTCCACCTCCACGCACCGGGTGGCAAAGGTGTGCCGGAGCGTGTGAAAATGCACACCCTCCAAACCGCAGTCTTTGGTGTAGCGCTCCAACCGGTACTGCATGGTTCTCGGTTCAATATAACGATCAGATTCTCCTGTCAACACAAAGGCTTTTGGATCGCCGCACCATCGTGCTCGGCATAACTTTAAAGCGTATTCAGTCAAAGGTATGACCCGTGCGGAATGATTGCTCTTTGGATCGCTGATAACGATCTTTGTTTTTGTTGTGCTGTTGGCATCTAAATTTTGCAACCGTTGCATAGTTGACCGTACTTTAAGCGTTTTATCAGCCAACGATATGTCATCCCACCGCAACGCGCAAATTTCTCCGATCCGCATACCGGTGAGCAATGCCAGCAGCGCGCCGAATTTGCACGCGTCCGTATTCTCTAAAAGATACGTTACCAGACGGGTTTGTTCTTCTTGTGTCAGTACCCGCATTTCATTCTTTGGTACCTTGGGATAAACAATATCAATCATGGGCAGCGGTTCCGGAAATTGCTTTAAGGCATACTGAACGACCCCGTGCAGTATGGTCAAAACATCTTTAACCGTTTTGGGAGAAAGACCCTCTTCCCACAACAAATCATGACTGAACGCTTCCACCACCGAAGACGAAAGTGCCTGCACAAGGCACATACCCAACTTCGGTTTTATGTGTTTTTCTATGATTCCACGATACTTAACATAAGTGGATTCCTTAACGCGACTGCGGTTCATCAGCAACCATTGATCGCAATAAAACCCAAAACGCCGCTTGCAGGACAGCGTAGATGTTACCTTTCCCGTAGCCAGATCCACCTTTGCCTGCGCAACTTTTTGCTTGGCTTCCCGGTAGGTCTTGCCATAGCAATAGCCGTATTTGGGCGTTCCGTCCGGACGGTAACTTTTGATGTAGCGCGCCTCCCAGCGATTATCCTTGCGCTTGTAGATGTTTTCCCCTTTTCTTGACATAAAAAACGTCCTCCATTGATTAAAATTAGGCAAAGTGCTTTTGTGTAAAATTCCTATATTGCCAAAAAGCTAAGCGCAGACGGCATTTCTGACGGCTAAACACTTACAAATCCGTGTAAAAATTGACCAATTTTACTACAAGCAGCATTTTGGTGTATAGTTATTTTATTGAAATTTCACATACGACCTTTAAAAAACCTTGTAATATCAAGGGTTTATGCTATAATTCTAGATAACACAGAGTGCTAAACTCTGCGAAAATAACTAAGGCTGGCAACCCTGTTTGTTTGCGATTTTTCTGTGGCAAGTTGCGCCGTAGAAACTGCGCAGTGGATTGTTGGCTTATTTTTTCCCCGAATTACAAAAAAGATACAGAAAGGGCGGGTAACACTGAAACACGAAAATGTACAGCAGCAGCTAATTGATCGGACGATTTCTGTGATTGCAACAAAGGGGTTGGATAAAACCACCACCAAAGCAATTGTTGCGGACAGTGGAATCAATGAGGTGTATATCTACCGTCATTTTAAAAATAAAGAGGATTTGTTGGCAAAAGCATTTGATAAGCTGGATAACGAACTTGTGGAAAAGACCATGCTGCACCTCCCTGTCATGTATACACAGGGTCTTCCTTATGAAGACCGGTGCAGGTTTTTCTTTATGGCAATCTGGGAATTTCTGCTGAGCAACCGGGAGAAGTGCCTTGCGTTTGTTCAGTATTATTATTCCCCACATTTTGCAAAGGTTTCCCATGAAATCCATAAACGGCGATATATACCTCTCGTTGAAAGGTTCAAAGTGGCTTTTCGGGAAGAAGCGGATGTGTGGATGATACTGAACCATATTTTGAACGTAATGCTGGATTTTGCGGTAAAGGTGCATAATGGTCAAATGCCCGGTGACGATAGCTATTCTGAGCATGTGTTCCGCGTTGTCTATCGTTCCATCGAACAGTATTTCAAAGGAACCGAGGAGAGTGATCTTTAAATATGAAGAAAGCGCTGCGTATCTTAAAAACCACGTTTGTGTGGTTGGTGGTGCTGTTGGCGGTGTCCATGATGGTGTTTACGGTGATTTCTGTAACGACCTTTAACCGTAATGACCGCAATCTGTTTGGCTATAAAATGTACATCGTCAATTCTGACTCCATGGCAGCCACGGATTTTAATGCCGGCGATTTGATTCTGGTGAAGGAGGTGGCACCTGCTACTCTAAAAGAGGGTGATATCATCACCTATATGTCCCAGAATACCGACAGCTTCGGCGAGACCATTACCCATAAAATTCGCAGACTGACCACCGACGCAGAGGGCAATCCCGGTTTTGTTACTTACGGCACTACCACAGGTACTGACGATGAGACAGTGGTTACCTATCCATATGTGCTGGGTAAATATCAAAGCCGAATTCCCGGCTTGGGCCTGTTCTTCAATTTCCTGAAAACAACGCCCGGATATTTTGTGTGTATTTTCGTGCCCTTTATGCTGATTATTCTGTATGAAGGCGTGAAGTTCTTCAATCTGTTCCGCCGCTACAAGCAGGAGCAGATGGAGCAGATGCTGGCGGAGCGCCAGCGGATTGAGGAGGAACGTGCCGCCAACGCCAGGATGTTGGAGGAGTTACAGGCGTTGAAGGCGCAGCTGGAAAGCGAGGCGCTTCCCGTCGCCTCTGTTCCGGATAAAGAAACATAAATAAAGGCAGTAGATATAGAATGGTTTTATTTTTTGCAGGTATTTTCATTGGCGTTATTTTCGGCTTTCTTGCCTGTGCAGTTTTGACTGCATCCAAGGATGAGGATTCTCGCATATATCCCGCCCCCGAGGAATCGGAACAGAAAGGAACTGCTGATGAATGAGATAAATGCGAATACAGGGTTGATCTTGGGTGTTGTCGGCGCATTTTTCCTGCTGGCGTTGCTGGCAAAATTTATAATATCGTTTCAGCGCTTCTCCCAGGAACTGCGTTATCTCAATACCGAGATCGCCCGGTCGAAAGGCGAGCACCGCCAATATTGGAAACAGCAAAGACGCAGGCTGTGGCTGTCGTTGCTGCTGTTTTGATTTTGGTGTCTTTTAAAAATACCGTATGCTGTCCTATCCTTCCGGGGATAGGCGGCAACCAAAGGGCATAGCGCTGCTGTGCCTTTTCGTTGCCGATGAGGCAAATACATACCTTGCGCTTTCCCTTTGTCAACGCCGGAAAGGGCACGGTCAAAACTTGGATGTTGGCAAAAAAAGAAAAGGAGGTCATACAAATGACAAAGCAAAAGTCAACCAAGCGCGCTTTGCTGCTCAGCGCCTTGTCCTTGCTGATGTGTGTTTCCATGTTGATTGGCAGCACCTTCGCATGGTTTACCGACAGCGTAACAAGCAAAAACAACATCATCAAGTCCGGTAATTTGGATGTCGAATTGTACTATCAAGTCGAAGGACAAGAAGGCTGGACTAAGGTTACCGAAAAAACCAATGTGTTCATGGAAAATGCATACTGGGAACCTGGTCACACCGAAGTTGTAAAGCTGAAGGTTGTGAATGAGGGCAGTCTTGCACTGAGGTACAAGCTGGGCGTGAATATCGTATCCGAAACCAGCTCTGTAAATGTCCTGGGGGACGAATTCAAGCTTTCTGAGTTTATCAAATACGGTATCGTTGAGGGCGAAAAGACCTTCACCCGCAAGACCGCTATTGAGGCAGTTGATGCAACCGCTACAGACCTCAATACCATATACGGCTCCGACTCCATCGCCCTTTCTGCTGGAGACAACAAGGTTGTAACCATGGTGGTTTATATGCCCGAAAGCGTTGACAATAGGGCTAACCACAAGACCGGTGAAAACGTTCCTCTCATTAACCTTGGCATCAACCTGTATGCTACTCAGCTTGCTTACGAAAGCGAAAGTGATAGTTTTGGGTCTGATTACGATAAGAACGCTACATATGATGCTCCCGGTGTGATTATTCGCGATGATATGACCGGACCAATTGCTGCTGAAATTGCAGCCAACACTTCTCTGGATGGTTATATTCCCCAGGGGCTTCCTGAGAATGTAGAACTGAATATCGAGCTTGCAGAAGTCGGTGTCAAAAAGCTTAGCTATAATGTCAGTCCTTCCAGTGAAACCGACGGCCCTGTTACCTTCCGTTTGCCCATCCCCGAAAGCTATGACCAGGGATATGTAGATGTTTCTTCCAGCATTGCCACATTTAGTGTCACTACCACGTTAGGCGTGCACCAAATTCAGGGTGAGGGCAATGGAAAGTTTATCGAAGTGACTACCGTTGCTCCTGGTCTGATCACCATTCAGGACGCTGTTGTTGAAAACGAAGGTGTATACGGCGGTGTGGATTGGGAATTGTACAGTGACGGCACATTGGTAATTGCTCCCACTAAGGGCCAGCCTGTTGCTGACCAGAACAGTGGCAAGACTTACGAGGTTGGCGCGTGGAGAGAAGCTGTCAAATATGACAGTAAGGGTAATGGCACGGCAGTTGGAGGTTGGCCTTATGACCGCAACAAGGTTACCAAGCTCATCATTGAAGAGGGCGTTACCTCCATCGGTTCCTTTACTGCACAGTTCTACACTAACCTTACCGGCGAAGTTGTAATTCCTTCCACCGTAACCTATATCGGTCAGGAAGCATTTCAGGGCTCTACTATGACCAAGCTTACCTTTGCCAAGGTTCCCGAAGGCAAGGAAGGCAAAGAGCTTCGTGTTGCTCATGGCGCATTCAAGAACCTGATCATTGAAGAAGTTGCACTTCCCGATGATCGTCCTGTAACCCTTCACTGCTGGGCATTCCTGATGTGCACAAACCTGAAGAGCATTACGATTCCCACAACTATCGGCGACCTGCACGGCTGTGATGAAATCGATTATTTTAAGTCTCCCAGCGTAAGCGCCAATGTTACTTGGACTCAAAAAAGCCAGATTGTAGGCGGCTATAACGACAAGCGCGTTGCATCTAACCCGAACATGGAAACAATCATCTTTGGTAATGAAGCTGCAAGAAACAAATTCTACAGTTATAGTGACAACAAGCTTGGCAACACCGGTGCAGTAGCAACTGTTGTCAGCGGCAACACCGATGTCATCATTGATTGCGCAAGCATTGAGATTGCTGCCAACCTTGCTCAGGCTGGCGATACCATCATCTTGCTGAAAGACTCTAACGAAGAAGTTGTTCTTCCCGCAGGTGTAACATTGGATACAAACGGAAAGACCGCACCCAATGTTACGAAAGGCTAAAATATTTTTTCAAGTCCGTCCTATCCCTCCGCGCGAGGGATAGGCGGCAATCAAAGGGCATAAGGTTAAGGTGTGCCCTTTGATTGCCGTGGTGCAAAAAAGGAGTGAATACAAATGAAGTCATTAAAAAAAGCATGGAGCATCATATCCACTGCACTGGTGGTGTTGATGGTGCTGTTCGCGGTGTTTCTTATGGGTTCCCGCCTGCTGGGATTCCGGGTGTTCACGGTTTTGTCCGGCAGTATGCAACCTACATACAGTGAGGGCGACTTGCTTTACGTTAAGCAGGTGGATCCCCAAGAGATCCGTGTGGGCGATCCCATTACCTTTATCGTTAATGAAAATCTGGTGGTTGCCACCCACCGGGTGGTGCGGATCGACGGGGAACATCAGCGGTTCTACACCAAGGGCGATGCCAACCAGATTGAAGACAGCGATCCCGTTCATTTCAACAACGTGATCGGTGTACCCAAGTTTGCCATTCCGTTGCTGGGGTATGTTTCCAGCTATATCCAGAACCCGCCGGGTATGTATATTACTATCGCAGGTTTTGCAGTGCTGATCGTATTGGTGTTTGTTCCGGATATGATCACGGCGAAAAAGAAAGAGGAAACGGTCAAAGAGCAGGAATCCTGCGAAGGCTGATCCGGATTTCCTATTTGTGCCTGTTAAGGAATTCCAATAGGCATAAATTTGAAATACATTTTTATCTTTTAAGGAAGGAGGAAACAATCAATGATGAAGAAAAGAGTATTTGTAGCAGCACTTGCAGTGTGCCTGATCGCAATTTTGTCAATGGGCACACTGGCGTGGTTCTCTGCACAGGACAGCGTGAAAAACGAATTCTTTGTTGCCGCATCCGATGATTTGGATAAAGATGACATCTTCTCCGTAGACGTATTGGAACGGGTGGATACAAATGAGGATGGTGTCTATGATGCCACGCTGACCTCTCCGGAAGGGTTTGATTACAAGGATGTTCTGCCCGGAGATAAGCTGGTGAAAGAGCCTTTTGTTCGCAATACCGGCTATTATGACCAGTACATCCGTGTAACACTGACCATTTCTGATGCCACCGCATGGATCAATGCCTTGGGTCTTGATTTTGCCATCGAGGATGTGTTTGAGGGCTACCGCGCTGCTGATTGGAGCAACATCTCCAAGACCATTGAGGGCGAGACCGACACCATCACCTATGTTCTGTATTACACAGGCATTCTTGACGGCACGGATACCGCCAATGATGGAAGCAATACCACCAATCAGGTCACACTTTTTACCCACGTAAACATTCCTGAATCTTTGAATCAGGAGCAGGCGGCTGCATTTGAGGGCGATTTCTCGATTGATATCAAGGCAGAAGCCGTCCAGACCGAAAATGTCGGCACCAATGCTTATGAGGCATTCCAAACCGTCGGCTAAGTAGACACAGTTTGACTGCGAAAAGCTGACAAATATGATTAGGAGGTCATTTGGAAATGACAAATAAGAAAAGCACCAAGCGTGCACTGCTTATGAGCGCACTGTCTTTACTGATGTGTGTTTCCATGCTCATCGGCAGCACCTTCGCTTGGTTTACTGACTCTGTTACCTCTGGTAACAATATTATCAAGTCCGGTAATCTTGACATTGAACTGGAATACTGGAACGGAACAACTTGGGCGGATGTAAAAGATGCTACCGACATCCTCACCAATAAACTTTGGGAACCCGGCGTGACCGAGGTTGCCTACCTCAGAGTTGCCAACGCAGGCTCTCTTGCTCTGAAGTATCAGCTTGGAATCAACATCCTCAACGAGATTGCGGGTAAGAATCAGGCAAATGAAACCTTTAAGCTTTCCGATTACATCATGTTCGGTGTGGTTGAAAACGTGAATGGTGAGACTGATGCTTACACCAAGGATGACGCTGGTAGAACTGAAGCAATCGCTGCTGTAACAGGTGCGAAGAAGATCTCTGCCGGTTACACCAAGGCAGATTCCATGATCGCGGGTAAGGAACTTTATCTCGCTCTCGTAGTTTATATGCCTACCAGCGTTGATAACGTAGCCAACCACAACGGTACTGATGTTCCTCAGATTGATCTCGGTATCAACGTATTTGCTACCCAGATGACCGCGGAAGAGGATAGCTTCAACAATCAGTATGATGCAGCAGCTCCTTGGACCGGCATCATTCCTGAAGCTCAGCCCGAGTCTCTTGTTTTGACTCTTGCTGGCCGTAATCAGGATGGCGGTGTTATCACAATCAAGAGTGCCGAGGCATTCGTTTATTTGAACAAGCTCGTTGCTGATTTCAATGCTAAGGCTAATGAGATTGCCGGTTACGACCACTATTATTACCATTGGGATTGGGAAATTGAGCTTGAAGCTGATATTGACCTTTCCAATATTCCTGTAAACACAATCAATCTGGCATACTTTGACACATTTAACGGCAATGGTCACACCATTTCCAACGTTGTGATGAAGGATGGTCAGACCAGCCTGTTTGACGAGGGAACCGTCGAGAATTTGAATATTGAGAATATTGTTGTTAATGCTCCTTCTTCGAATACCGTTGGTGCGGTTCTTCGTAACAAGGGGTCTCTCAATAATGTTCACGTTGTTAATGCTACCATAACGGGCGGCAAGTACGTTGGTGGTCTTGCTGGTAAGGGTGCTAGCTTCACCAACTGCTCTGTCAAGGATTCTACCGTTACCGGTTCCGATAAGACCGTTGGTGGTCTGGTTGGTTACTCCATCGGTGATCCAGGCACTGCAAGCGTTACCGGAAACACCGTTGAGAATGTAACTGTTACCGGTGCTTACAACGTTGGCGGTCTGCTCGGTCAGTCTCAGAATGAAACTGTTGAGAACAACACCGTGAAGAATGTAACCGTTAAGAGTACCACCGAGCTGCCTGCAGATGCGTCCTCCAACGAGGTTCGTACCGCAAAGCTCGCCGCACGCAGTAACTTTGCCAACACTGTTATTGGCACCAACACCGTTGAGAATGTGACCACGATCAATGTCGTAACTGTTGCCAACACTGCGGAATTGCAGGCTGCTATTAACAGCGGCGCTACCGAAATTGCTCTTGGAGCCGGTGAATTCACTGCTGACCTTTACGTCGTCCCCGCAAACAGAAACCTGACTATCACCGGACAGGGCGCTGCTACGAAGCTGAATTTCAAAAAAGGACAGGTTCGTCTTGAGCTGTTTGATTCGTTGACGATCAGTAACTGCACAATGGGAAGAATGGTTGACAAGAGTTGGGGTCAACTGGTATACGGTTCCTCCACTCAATCAGGCGGTGTTTATACCCTGTCCAACTGTGTCTTTAATGGTGAAGGTACTCAGGGCATTTTCATCAATCAGAATGTTGAAGCAACCTTCAACATCGAGAATTGTACCTTCAATGGTGACTTCGGCGGCGAGGGTGCCATCACTATCCAGAACAACGATGGAGTTGATATTACCGTCAACGTTACCGAATGTGCATTCAACAACATTCCGGCAACCAGCCATGAGATTTATATGTTGTACGCATATAACGGATGGACTCTGAACGCGGAAGGCGTTAACGCTTACTGGAAGACAAATCCGTAAATTCTCAATGGATACTTCACGCCAATCGGAGTGATGGGGTCCTTTATATCATCGTAAAATGATAAAAGTCCGTCCTATCCCCTTCGGGGGATAGGCGGCAATCAAAGGGCGCAAGGGCTTTGTGCCTTTTGATTACCGCGGGACAAAAAAGAAAGGAGGTCGCATGATGTTTGGCAAGATCAAGATCAAAATAGCGGTGGTTGCGTTGGCGGCAATGGTTATGACATTGTTAAGCCAAACCACATTGGCATATTATCAGACGGTAGGGAAGGCCACCAATGTTGTGACCTCCGGCAATATTCAGTTCAAAATCCATGAAAAAACCGATTCCGGAACGCCCTTTCCCCAAGAGGGTGTGTATATTGTTCCCGGGGATATCGTTTCCAAACAGGTGAGCATCGAAAATGATTGCGAGCACCCCTTTTATCTGCGGGTGAAAATTGTGTACGGTGTCAATTCCCAGGAACTGACATCGGAGGATTGTTTTAAACTGAATATTCAGGAAACCAATTGGGAGCTGCACGATGGCTGGTATTACTATAAGGGCATTTTGAATCCCGGGGAGATCACTCCCAATGTATTTTCCCACGTGGAGATCGTGGGCGCGAAGGTGGATAACAGCTATATTGGCAAGACCCTGACTCTTACCGTAAATGCCCAGGCGGTCCAGAGTGAGAATAATCCCATCCAAGACGGCGCGTATCATACCGCCTCCGGCTGGCCCAAGGAGGATGCGTAAATGAAAAAGGTAATTGCGGTCCTTGCGGCAATTTTTCTGTGCCTTTCGGTTTCGCTGCCTGTTTGCGCAGCTGAGGGTAAGGTGACATACAGCGCAAATGCAGGGGATTTTGTCTTTGCCCCGGGCAGTGAACATTCTCTCACGGACCTGTTTCCAAATTTCAAGGGCGTAATGCCCGGAGACACTTTAACGCAGCAGATTACTGTGAAAAATGACGCAGATAATAAAGTTAAAGTCAAGATCTATATTCGCTCACTAGGCGCCCATGAGAATTCTGCTGCGTTTCTTTCACAGTTGGGTTTGCAGGTAAATAAGAGCGCGGATAATGAGATGGGGTATATGTTTGACGCCTCAGCCGGGGACACCGCCCAGCTTACGGACTGGGTGTGTCTGGGCACTTTGTACTCCGGCGGTGAGGTCAATCTGGATGTGACCTTGCAGGTACCCAAAGAACTGGATAACACCTTCCAGAGCCAGATCGGCTATCTGGACTGGGAATTTAAGGTGGAGGAATACCCTGTTGCGGATACGGACCCCAAACCGCCTCAGACCGGCGATTCCGTAAATGTTGCTTTGTACGGGACTGCTATGACAGCGGCAGCAGCATTTTTGCTTCTGCTTTGGTTTCACAAGAAAAAAACATCGTCCCAAACGTGAATTTTTGAAAAGGAGGAGTAAAGCGTGGGCAGTATTGGCAGAAAAAAGACATATAAAAGAATCGCTTTAATCCTCAGTTTGTTGGGTATTCTTCTGTGGTCAGCTTTGGGTACAGGCGCGTCGCTGGCGTGGTTTGCCGATACCTCGGAGGAGATCAAGAATATCTTCCACTTTGGTAAATTTGATTTGGAAGTATCTTACCGCCTGCCGGACGGCAGTTGGAAACCCATGGACGGACAGACCGGCATTTTTGATGACAATGCCCTTTATGAGCCCGGTTATGTGCAGGTGGTGTACTTAAAGATCGAGAATAAGGGCAGCGTTCCTTTTGACTTTAAAGCAGCGGTCAGTGTAACAGATTACACTGAGGCAACCAATTATTTCGGACAGCGGTTCTCTTTACAGGATCACTTGCAATTTGGTTTGGTGATCGCAGATTCTCCTGAGGAAATAGACGCAAAGACAGCAGATCGGGAGCAGGTGAAGCAATTTGCCAATACCCCGCTGAACAATTATGCTACCGATGCTGCGGCGCTGGATGCAGAGGACACCGTTTATATGGCGCTGGCGGTCACCATGCCGCAGGTCGTTGGAAATGAGGCAAATTACCGGGGCAGTATCATTCCAAGGGTAGAACTTGGCATCATCGTGGAAGCGACCCAGCAATAAAACTGACGTCGTGATACATATAGGAAAGGAGGCAAAAAGATGGGAAAGATCTATAAAGAATTTTTTTATGTACCCAGATATGGAAAAATTCACGATAAGGTCATGATGGCGCAGGTGGCGCTGAGCGCGCTGGTGATCCTTGCCTGTCTTACTGCCATGAGCCTTTCCGCTTACGCCTGGTTTTCCTGTAACATTACCGCAGGTACCAATACTATCCAAGCAGCCGATTTTGATATTGTTGCTTCTGTTGTTCAAAACGACACACCTGTCCATGCTGTGGATGGGGTGTATGATCTGTCGGATGGGGCGTATACAGTCAGCCTTACAAAAACGGGCAATGCCCAAACCGGATTTTGCATTGTGGAAACCGTGGTAAATGGAATCAAAACCACCTTTCATACCCAGCAGCTGCAAACAGATGAGACCATGACCTTTACCTTGCAGGTAATATCTGGATCGGCATCCGTTCAGTTTGTCCCCCATTGGGGCACGTCCGTGTATTACAGAGATAATGAAAATTCTCTTTATATTTCCCACGGCGCCCGGGTGGAGGTTACGGCACAGGGCGCTACCAGCTCGACAGTTTTGCCTCCGGAGACAGGAGAAACACCGGAACAGATGGTGTTGGTGCATACTGTGGTGGAGGGTGAGAATCTGAGTTGGATTGCCGATGCGTATAACACCACGCCCCAGGCAATTGCCGATTATAACGATCTGGAAGATGTGCGTATCATTCAGATTGGCCAGCAATTAAAGATTCCTGTTGCCAAACAGGAAGACGTAAGTGAACGTTTACAAAATTAATCATACTCCTTTTTTTGAAAAAAAGCAAGATGCTCCCCATGAGGAAGATGCCCGGTGTGTTCGGGCGTCTTCCTCATGGGGAGCATTTCGTTTATGGGGATTATTTTCCGGGCTTGAAGCTGTCCTTCAAGCTGACGGAGCGGTTAAATACCAAATGATCAGGGGAGGAATCCTTGCTGTCCGGGCAGAAGTAACCAAGCCGCATGAACTGGTAGGATGCAGGGGCTTTGGCATCTTTCAAGCTGGCTTCCACCTTGCAGCCGGTGAGGACTTCCAAAGACTTGGGGTTGAGACACGCCAGGAAATCCTTGCCTGCGGCATCGGGATCCGGATCGTCGAAGAGGTTATCGTACTGACGGACCTCGGCATCGCAGCAGGTGGCGGCATCCACCCAGTGGATGGTAGCGCCCTTGATCTTCCGGCCGTCGGCAGGATCACCGCCACGGGAATCGGGGTCGTAGGTGGCAAGCACCTCGGTGACGTTGCCGTTTTCGTCGGTGACACAACCGGTACACCGGATCACGTAGGCGCCCTTCAAGCGGCACTCAGGTCCTTCCGGATACAACCGCTTATACTTGGGGACCGGCTCTGCCAAAAAGTCATCGGCTTCGATCCACAGATTCCGGGAGAAGGATACCTTCCGGGTGCCGTCATCCGGGCGGTTGGGGTTGTTTTCAATTTCAAATTCTTCACTCTGTCCTTCGGGGTAGTTGGTGATGGTCAGCTTCACCGGCTTCACCACCGCCATTACCCGCTGGGCGGTCTCGTTCAGATCCTCCCGCAGGCAGTGCTCCAAAAATGCGTACTCGATGGTGTTGGGGGATTTTGCCACGCCTACCCGGTCGCAGAAATTTCGAATGGATGCGGGGGTGTAGCCACGGCGACGCAGACCGCACAGAGTAGGCATCCGGGGATCGTCCCATCCGCAGACGTAGCCGTTTTCCACCAAAGCTCTCAGCTTCCGCTTGGAAAGTACCGTATGGTCAATACCCAGCCGGGCAAACTCGATCTGTCGGGGACGGTGGGGGACAGAGACATTTTCTACCACCCAGTTGTAAAGGGGACGGTGGTTCTCGAATTCCAGAGAACACAGAGAGTGGGTAATGCCCTCCAAAGCGTCCTGAATGGGGTGGGCAAAGTCATACATGGGGTAGATGCACCACTTGTCACCCTGCCGGTGATGGTGCATATGACGGATCCGGTAGATCACCGGGTCGCGCATATTGAAGTTGCCGGAGGCAAGATCGATCTTGGCTCGGAGGGTGTACTTGTTATCCTCAAACTCACCGGCGCGCATCCGGGCAAACAGGTCAAGGCTCTCCTCAATGGGGCGGTCCCGGTAGGGGGAGGTGGCGGGGGTGTTCAGATCGCCCCGGTTCTCTTTGAATTCGTCGGGGGTCAGTTCACATACATAAGCAAGCCCTTTTTTGATCAGCTCTACGGCATATTCGTAGTCCTTCTCAAAATAGTCGGAACCGAAATAGAACCGGTCGCCCCAGTCAAAGCCAAGCCAGCGGATATCCTCCTGAATGGCCTCCACAAATTCTACATCTTCTGTGGTGGGGTTGGTGTCGTCCATACGCAGGTTGCAAAGACCGTTATACTTTTCGGCAGTGCCGAAGTCAATGATCAGCGCTTTGCAGTGACCGATGTGCAGATAGCCGTTGGGCTCCGGGGGAAACCGGGTGTGAACGGTCTTACCTGCATACCGACCGCCCTCGGCAATATCCTCGTCAATAAATGCGTGGATGAAATTCTTGCTTTCAGCGATTTCAGCCATCGTCAGCATCCTCTCTGTTAAAAATTCGGAAATATTATAACCCATTACCAGCCTTTTTGCAACTGCTAATCGGATTTTTGCGACGGGGTTTTTCTTTTCTTCGGGCAAAAATGTAAAATTAACGAAAACAAATTTATAATTTTTAGAAATTATAGTTGTCAATTTGCCTGTCTTATATTAAAATAGACGGGAAAAGGAAGGGGTGATCGTGCTTGTCGCAAATTAAGTACAAGCGAATCCTGTTGAAAATCAGTGGTGAAGCGCTGGCAGGAGAGCAACATCGAGGTCTGGATTTCCAAGTGGTCAATTCCGTGTGCCGTGTTATTAAGCAGTGTGTGGACGAAGGGGTTCAGCTGGGTCTGGTGATCGGCGGCGGTAATTTCTGGCGTGGCGTGAAAGATGGCGCGGATAAGATGCAGCGGTCCCATGGCGATGCTATGGGTATGCTGGCAACGGTGATGAATGCCATTGCTGTGGCGGATGCGCTGGAAAAGCATGGCATGGATGCCAGAGTGCTGTCCGCTGTGGAAATGAATAAGTTCTGTGAATATTTTACCCGGGATACGGCTGATCGTTACCTGAATGAGGGTAAGGTCGTGATTTTTGCCGCAGGCACTGGAAATCCCTATTTCTCCACCGATACCGGCGCGGTGCTCCGGGGCGTGGAAATTGAGGCGGATGCTATTCTCATGGCAAAGAATGTGGACGGCATCTACTCTGCCGATCCCAATACTGACCCCACTGCTGTAAAGTTCGATACCCTTACTTATGACGAGGTTCTTGCCCGTCATCTAAAAGCCACCGATACCACCGCCATGACTCTGGCTATGGATAACCACATGACCTTGGTGTGCTTTGCCCTGAAAGATCCCGAAAATATCCTCCGTGTGGTACACGGAGAAGCCATTGGAACAATTGTGAAGGAGGACTAACTTATGAGCGTGGATTTTAATGAATTCAGCAAGAAAATGGATAAGACCCTGGTGCATCTGGCAGAGGAGTTTGACGCTGTGCGCGCAGGTCGCGCCAACCCCAAGGTTCTGGACCGGATTACCGTGGAATATTATGGACAGGAGACATCTTTGAACGGCGTTGCCTCCATTTCCTCTCCCGATGCCCGTACCTTGGTGGTGCAGCCCTGGGATACCCAGCTTTTGAAGGAAATCCAAAAGGCAATCCAGATGAGCGATCTGGGCATCACACCCCAGAATGATGGCCGCGTGATCCGTTTGATCTTCCCCCAGCTGACGGAGGAACGGCGTAAGGATCTGACTAAGCAGGTGAAAAAGTATGCAGAGGATGCCAAGGTGGCTATGCGTAACATTCGCCGGGACGGTATGGACTATGTGAAGAAGCTGAAAAAGAATTCCGAGATCACCGAGGATGATCAGAAGAAGGCAGAGAAGGATTTGCAGGATCTTCTGGATAAGTTCATCAAGAAGGTGGACGATGCCCTGGCAGCAAAGGAAAAGGAATTGATGGCAATTTGATTGCCTTTCGATTGGGGGTGCTTGCACCCCCAATCCTGCTATTTTGAAATGGAAAGGAGTCAGAGATGACACCTTCTGATGCTATGAATAAATTGCCTGTTCCCAGGCATATTGCTATTATTATGGACGGCAATGGCCGTTGGGCAAAAAATAGGGGACTGCCCCGTACTGCCGGTCATGCAGCCGGCGCGGAGGCGTTCCGCAGGATTGCCAATTACTGCCGCACCCTGGGTGTGGAGTATTTGACGGTGTACGCCTTTTCTACGGAGAATTGGAAACGTTCCGAAGAAGAGGTCAGCGGTATCATGCGGCTTTTGGGCGCGTATTTGAAGGAAGCACTGCGGGATATGGAGAAAAACCGTGTAAGATTCCGCTTTTTCGGTGACCTTTCCCGGTTAAGTCCTAAGCTGCAAAAGCTGTGTATGCAGGCGCAGAACCAGTCCCGGGAATATGATGTACAGGTGAATTTCTGCCTGAACTATGGCGGACGGGATGAACTGGTCCGGGCAGCGCAGGCCTTTGCCCGGGATGTGGCAGAGGGTAAGAAACAACCGGAGGAATTGACAGAAGCCATGCTTTCCGATTACCTGTACTCTGCCGGTGTACCTGACCCGGAACTGATCATCCGACCCTCTGGGGAGATGCGCACCAGCAACTTCCTTTTGTGGCAGTCTGCCTATTCGGAGTATGTGTTTATGGATGTTCTGTGGCCGGATTTCGGTCCTGCGGATCTGGATGCGGCCATTGGGGAGTATCATCGGCGAAACCGCCGGTTTGGAGGTGCGTAAACTGTGAAAACCCGTGTGTTGGCAGCGTTGGTGCTGCTGCCGCTGTTATTGGCGGTGGTGCTGTTCCTGCCCAAGATCTTTACAGCGATCCTCTTTGGCGCCATGTGTGCGCTGGGCGCCAAGGAGCTTTTGGGCGGCACAGGTTTGGTAAAACACCCCCGCCTGACGCTGTATGCCATGATCATGGCGTTTTTTGTGGGCGTGTGGAGCAGCATGTGGACGGTGTATGCGTTGGTGCTGCTGGGCGTGTTTGCATTCTTCGTTATACTTTTTGCAGAGCTTCTGATCCTGCATAAGGAGATGTCCTTTGAAGAACTGGCTGTGACCTTTTTTGGTGGCTTTGTGATCCCTTTTCTGCTTAGTTCTGTGGTGCGTCTGCACAACCGATCCTATGGCCGTGTGCTGATTTTGCTGCCCTTTGTGATCTCTTTTTTGTCGGATACCGGCGCGTATTTTTCCGGCAGATTCCTGGGAAAGCATAAGCTTGCGCCCCAGATCAGTCCCAATAAGACTGTGGAGGGCATGATCGGCGGTATGGTAGCTGCGGTGTTGGGCGTGCTCCTCTATTGTTTCGTCCTGCAAAAGCTGTGGAGCTTCTCAGTGAACTTCCTGTATGTGCCGGTTTACGGCATTTTGGGATCTCTGGGCGCGGTATTCGGCGATTTGTGTTTCTCTGCCGTAAAACGTCAGACCGGCATTAAGGATTACGGCAACCTGATCCCCGGTCATGGAGGCATTTTGGATCGGTTTGATTCCATGGTGGTGGTTGCCCCCCTTGTGGAGCTGTTCATGCTCTACATACCGATGGTGGTGAAATAAATGGTACAGTGTGTAAGTATCTTAGGTTCTACCGGCTCTATCGGTCGGCAGACACTGGATATTATTGATAATTTGAAAATACCCGTGGCGGCATTGACCGCCGGCACCAATGTTGCCCGCATGGCGCAGCAGTGCCGAACCTACCGCCCCCGTCTTGCGGTGATGGCTACCCGGGAGGCGGCAGAGGAACTGACTTCTGCCATCTCCGATCTTCCTACGGAAATCCGTTGGGGAGAGACGGGGCTTCTGGAAGCGGCAACCATTGCCGAAGCGGACTGCGTGATCACTGCGGTGGTGGGCATGGTGGGACTGAAACCTACCCTTGCGGCCATTGGCGCCGGGAAGCGGATCGGGCTTGCCAACAAGGAGACCCTGGTGTGCGCCGGTGAACTGGTGATGGCAGAAGCTAAGCGTCAGGGCGTGGAGATCATCCCGGTGGATTCCGAGCATTCGGCGATCTTCCAGTGCCTTATGGGTAACCGGAGAAAAGAGCAGATCAAACGGATCCTGCTGACTTGCTCCGGCGGTCCGTTCTTTGGTATGACCCCAGAGCAGTTAAAGGGCGTTACCAAGGCAGATGCCCTCCGGCATCCCAATTGGAAGATGGGCGCGAAAATCACCATCGATTGCGCGACCCTGATGAATAAGGGCTTAGAGGTGATCGAAGCCATGCGGCTATACGATCTTCCCTTGGAGCAGGTGGACGTGGTGATCCACCGGCAGAGCATCGTTCATTCCATGGTGGAGTTTACTGACGGCGCGGTGATGGCGCAAATGGGTACGCCCGACATGCGCCTACCCATTCAGCTGGCTATGACCTATCCGGATAGAGCCTCTTGCCCTGTGGATTCTCTGGACCTGCTGACCTGCGGGGCGCTGACCTTCTCCCAGCCGGACATGGAGGCGTTTCCCTGCCTGGCGTTGGCGCGGCGGTGCGCCAAGCAGGGCGGCACTGCCTGCCCTGCCATGAACGGCGCTAACGAAGAAGCAGTTGCCATGTATCTCAATGATGAGATCGGTTTTTATGATATCTATGATTTGGTTGCCGGGGCGGTGGATGCAGTTCCCTTTGTGCAAAACCCCACCTTGGAGCAGATTCTGGAAGCAGATCAATTGGCACGGGCGGCGGTCCGCTCTATGGCCAAGCAATAAACGAGGAATTTTATGACCATTTTGTTTGCGATTTTACTGTTCAGCCTTTTGATATTTGTTCATGAACTGGGCCATTTTCTGGCGGCGAAGGCATCCGGTGTCCGGGTCAATGAGTTTGCCATGTTCATGGGACCTGCTATCTTCAAAAAGCAGGTGGGGGATACCCTGTATTCCCTGCGATGCATTCCCATCGGCGGTTACTGCGCCATGGAAGGGGAGAATGAGGACACCGATGACCCCCATTCCTTTCAGAAAGCAGCGTGGTGGAAACGGCTGATCATTTTGGTGGCAGGCTCTTTTATGAACCTGCTGGCAGGGTTTCTGATTTTAGCTATTGTAATTGCTCCCGCGAAGCAGTTTGTGATGCCTGTGATCGACACTGTGGAGCCGGGTTGCACCGTGGTTCGGGAGGGCGGCTTGCAGGCAGGGGATGAGATCTTGAAGGTGGACGGGGAGACCATCTACGTCCAGTCGGATTTCTCTATGTTTATGCAGCTGAATCCCGGGGATACCCACGATCTGGTGGTGCGGCGTAACGGGCAAAAGCTGGTATTCCATGATTATTTTATGGAAAAACACCTGTTTCCCGGAGAGGAGAGTCCCCGTTACGGTTTTTCTTTTGCTGTGGAGGATGCTACCTTTGGCAACAAGGCAGCGTATGTATTCAACACCGGCATGAATGTGGTGCGGAGCGTGCGGCTGAGCCTGCAAATGATGATCTCCGGGCAGGCGGGCTTTCAAGATATGGCAGGCCCTGTGGGCATCGTGCAGATCATGTCCGATTCAGCAGAGGCCGCGCCCTCTAAATTGGATGCATTTTTGAATGTTCTGTATATCGGCGGCTTCCTTGCCATAAACTTAGCGGTGATGAATATGCTGCCCATTCCCGCACTGGACGGCGGACGGGTGCTGGGTCTGCTTTTGACCTGCGCTATTGAACGGATTACCCGGAAAAAGCTGGATCCCAAATACGAAGGATATATTCACGGCGTGGGTATGGTCCTGCTGCTTGTGCTGATGGGCGTGATTTTGTTTAAGGATATTTTCGTGATCTTTAAGAGGTAAGTGCTATGACAAGACAGATCCTGGTGGGCAATGTACCCATTGGCGGCGGCGCGCCTGTGGCGATCCAGTCCATGCTCAATACGAAAACCACCGATGTGCAGGGCTCTCTTGCCCAATTGGAGCAGTTGGCAGCGGCGGGGTGTCAGATTGCCCGGCTGGCAGTGCCGGATAAGCAGGCAGCAGAGGGCTTTTCACAGATCTGTAAAAAATCCCCCCTGCCCTTGGTGGCGGATATTCACTTTGATTATAAACTGGCGTTGCTGGCTGCCCAAGGGGGCGCTGCCAAGATCCGCATCAACCCTGGCAATATCGGCGGAGAAGAGAACGTGCAGGCGGTGGTAGATGCCTGTAAGGCGCGGAATATTCCCATTCGCATCGGTGTCAACGGCGGCAGTTTGGATAAGAAATTGCTGGAAAAGTATGGGCATCCCACAGCGGAAGCCTTGGTGGAAAGCGCATTTGGGCACTTGGAACTACTGGAAAAATATGGATTTTATGACACTTGCGTGTCTATGAAGTCCTCCCACGTGCCTACTATGGTAGCAGCGGCCCGTCTGTTCCGCAGCCGGTGCGACTATCCTATCCACATCGGCGTGACGGAAACTGGCCCTGTGCGTATGGGACTGATGAAGTCCGCTATGGGAATCGGTGCCCTTTTGTTGGACGGAATCGGTGATACCATTCGTGTGAGCCTTACCGATGATCCGGTAGAGGAGATCTATGCCGCTAAGGACATTCTGAAAGCCGCAGGTTTGCGGAAAGAGGGCGTGAATATCATCTCCTGCCCCACCTGCGGACGTACCAAGATCGACCTGATCGGCCTTGTGAATCAGGTGGACGAAGCATTGAAAGATTGCCAAAAACCCATTACCGTAGCGGTCATGGGCTGCGTGGTCAACGGTCCCGGGGAAGCCCGGGAGGCGGATATCGGCATTGCCGGCGGTGACGGCTGCGGCATGCTTTTTGAAAAGGGTCAGCAGATCTGTAAGCTGCCTTATGAAGAACTTTTGCCTGCGCTTTTGGAAAGAATCAAGACATTATAAGAGGATACCATGGAAAAAGAAGTTTGCTTTCTGAATATGTTTCCGGACTATGCGCCGCCTGATGACCTGCAAGAGGTCCTTTCTCAGGCGGCCATCGTTGCTGCGGATATTGACCCTGCCACCAGAACTGTGGTGATGGCGGTCCGTTCGGAAAGCTACATACCCATAAAAGCATTAAAACAGATCCAAAAAGAAATCAGAGATCTTTACCTTTTGGACCGGTTGGAGATCACCCCCACCTATCCTGCTGAGCAGCTGCAAAAGATAGATCCCGAGGAACTGATGGGTCTGTTCATCGCCCGGGACTCTATGAGCCGTGGTTCTCTGGCAGGCGCGCGCTGGGAGTGGGAGGGGCAGACCCTGCACGTTTATCTGAAAGCCAATGGTAAGGATGCCCTTGTGAAATCCGCGCCCGGGGTAGCTGAGCGCTTGCAGGCGCAATTCGGCACAGCGGTGGAGATCGCGATTCACTCGGGAGAGG
Source organism: Faecousia sp. (assembly GCA_045126495.1). Lineage (GTDB taxonomy): Bacteria > Bacillota > Clostridia > Oscillospirales > Oscillospiraceae > Faecousia. The sequence goes on along the minus strand of JBGVON010000047.1, from coordinate 2,290 downwards.
TGCTGGAAGGACAGGCGTTGTTTGATGCTATGGAGCAAATGCGTGATACCATGCTGACGGATCTGCCCAAGGTCAGTTTCACTGTCAAAAAAGAGCAGCCTGCGGCAGATAACCCTGCTATTTACGGCAAGCCCTTTAAAGGGACACCCGTGCCTATGGAGACATTGGACCTGAACATGGGTACGGTGATCGTCCAGGGCAGAGTGTTCGCTGTGGAGCATAAGGAACTGACCAAGCGAAATGCCTGGGTCATTAACTTTGATGTGACGGACAACACCTCTTCTGTCCGGGTCAGCCGTTTTCTGGAAAATAAGGAAGCCAAGCCTATTTTGGATGGCGTGAAAAAGGGCGCTGTGGTGCAGGTACAAGGCAAGTTGCAGGTGGATAATTTCACCGGCGAAACGGTGCTGAAACCCTTTGCCATTATGCCCGGCTCCATGCCCCGGCGGCAGGATACCGCCCAGGGCGCCAAGCGGGTGGAACTGCATCTGCATACGGTCATGAGCAATATGGACGCCCTGACCAATACGGCTGCCGCCATCAAACAGGCAGCCGCCTGGGGACATAAGGCCATCGCCATTACGGACCACGGCTGTGTCCAGTCCTTTACCGATGCCCTCCATACGGTAGAGGCATGGGGCGGCGGTCCTAAGGTGGCAGGTACGGATGAGACCATCAAGATCCTTTATGGCTGTGAGGGTTATCTTGTTGAGGATATGGAGACCAAGTACCCTTGGCACGTGATCCTCTTTGCAAAAAATCAGCTGGGTCTAAGGAATTTGTACCATTTGCTCACCGATTCCAATTTGAAATATTTCAAGCGTTCCCGAAACCGGATCCCCAGAGCGGAGCTGGAAAAGCTCCGGGAGGGTCTGATCATCGGTTCTGCCTGCGAGGCGGGTGAGCTGTTTCAGGCAATCCTGCGGGGCGATAACTGGGAGACTTTGAAGCAAATCGCTTCTTTTTACGATTATTTGGAGATCCAGCCCCTGGCAAACAACCGGTTTATGCTGGATAAGGGCCTGGCAAAGGATGAAGAACAACTGCGGGAGTATAACCGCACGGTGATCCGTCTGGGTGAAGAACTGGGAAAACCGGTGGTTGCTACCGGCGACGTGCATTTCCTCAACCCCGAAGATGAGATCTTCCGCCATATTTTGCTGGCTACGAAGGGCTTTGAGGATGCGGACAAGCCCAATCCTCTGTATCTCCGTACCACCGATGAAATGCTCCGGGAATTTTCTTATCTGGGAGAGGAAAAGGCCTATGAGGTGGTGGTCACCAACCCCAATCTTATCGCCGATATGTGCGATCTGGTACGTCCTGTGCCCCACAATCTGTTCGCCCCCAAAATCGAAAACTCTGTGGAGGATCTAAAAGCGCTGGTCTATGGCAAGATGCACCGTCTTTACGGGGAAAATCCTCCGGAGTTGATCGTGCGCCGTGTGGAGACCGAGCTGAATGATATTATTAACTGCCACTATGACGTGATTTATATGTCTGCCCAGAAATTGGTGCAGAACTCCTTGGAGAACGGCTATCTGGTGGGCTCCCGTGGCTCTGTTGGCTCGTCTATCGTGGCGTTTATGTCCGGTATTACGGAGGTTAACTCTTTCCCGCCTCATTACCGCTGTCCCAACCCGGACTGTAAGTACACCACCTTTGATGTACCCAAGGGTTTTGAGTGCGGCGCGGACTTGCCGGACGAAGTATGTCCCAAGTGCGGCGCATCCTTTGCCAAGGAAGGCTTTAATATCCCCTTTGAGACGTTCCTTGGCTTCGGCGGTGATAAAGTGCCGGATATTGACCTGAATTTCTCCGGAGAGTATCAGGCCAGCGCCCATGCCTATTGTACAGAAATGTTCGGAAAATCCCATGTTTTCCGGGCAGGAACTGTGGGTACGGTGGCGGAAAAGACCGCGTTTGGCTATGTGAAGAAATATTTGGAAGAGCGTGGAAAACTGGCTTCCAATGCGGAAAAGACCCGCCTTGCTTCCGGCTGCGTCGGCGTGCGCCGAACCACCGGTCAGCATCCGGGCGGTCTGGTGGTTATTCCCCAGGAGAATGAGATCTGGGATTTCTGTCCGGTGCAGCATCCTGCCGACGATCCCAATTCCGACCAGATCACCACCCATTTTGAATACCATTCCATGGAGGAAAACCTTCTGAAACTGGATATGCTGGGCCATGATGACCCCACCATGATCCGCATGATGGAGGATATGACCGGTGTGGATGCCAAAACCATTCCTCTGGACGATAAGGGCACCATGTCCATTTTCACCTCCTC
>JBGVON010000046.1:0-12898 GCA_045126495.1 Faecousia sp. | reverse complement strand
CGGGAATCGAACCCATGTTACCGCCGTGAAAGGGCGGTGTCTTAACCGCTTGACCAACGGGCCTGGTAGCGGCGACCTGATTCGAACAGGTGACATACCGGGTATGAACCGGCTACTCTACCAACTGAGTTACGCCGCCATGTTTTCAGCTACGCCGAAAATCAGCTTTGTTATTATATACAGTCTTTGTGATTTTGTCAAGAATATTTTCCGTATTTTAGCGGATTTTTTTGGGAACACTGGAAAAGAGGTGACAGCTATGGCGATTTGGAAAGAAATTCTGTTATTTTTAACCGGCGGGACCGGGTATGTGCTGCTGGAATGGCTATGGCGCGGGTGGAGCCACGGCAGTATGTTCCTTGCCGGGGGCGCTTGCTTTTTGCTATTGGGAAAATTAGAACGAACACGCCCCAAACCGCCCTTCCTCCTGCGAGGATTGGTGGGTGCCGGGATCATCACCATGGTAGAGCTTCTGGCCGGTCTTCTATTTAACCGCCAATACCGGGTCTGGGACTACCGGCATCTGCCCTATAATTTCCACGGACAGATCTGCCTGCGTTTTTTTCTGCTTTGGATCCCACTCAGTCTTTTCGCAATGAAATTATACCGCCGACTGGACGGCATGATAAAAAGGAGTACCCGGTGAGGTACTCCTTTTTACAATTACAGTTCACAAGTGCCCACGGTTCTGGGGAAAGGCAGCACATCGCGGATGTTGCCCATGCCGGTCAGATACATGACGCACCGCTCAAAGCCAAGACCGAATCCTGCATGACGGGCAGAGCCGTACTTCCGCAGATCCATATAAAAATCGTAATCCGCAGGATCCATGCCCAGCTCTTCGATACGGGATTTCAGGATCTCATAATCGTCCTCACGCTGACTGCCGCCGATGATCTCGCCGATACCGGGAACCAGGCAATCCATCGCCGCCACGGTCTTACCGTCGGGATTCAGCTTCATATAGAATGCCTTGATCTCCTTGGGATAATCGGTAACGAACACGGGTTTCTTAAATACTTCCTCGGTCAGATACCGCTCATGCTCGGTCTGTAAATCGCAGCCCCAGTATACGGGGAAGGCAAACTTGTCATTGCACTTGGAGAGAATCTCGATGGCCTCGGTATAGGTTACGTGACCGAAATCAGAGTTCAACACATGATTCAGCCGCTCCAACAAGCCCTTATCCACAAAGGAATTGAAAAATTCCATCTCCTCGGGGGCGTGTTCCAGCACATAGGCGATGATATACTTGATCATATCCTCCGCAAGACGCATATCGTCAGCAAGGTCCGCAAATGCGATCTCCGGCTCGATCATCCAGAACTCGGCTGCATGCCGGGTGGTATTGGATTTTTCCGCCCGGAAGGTAGGACCAAAGGTATAAATATTCTTAAACGCCATGGCGAAGGTCTCGCCGTTAAGCTGACCGGACACCGTCAGGTTGGTGGGCTTTCCATAGAAATCCTGAGAGAAGTCCACCTTGGCGTCCTCGGTCTTGGGGACATCGTTCAGATCCAGCGTGGTGACCTGGAACATCTCACCTGCGCCCTCACAGTCAGAACCGGTGATCAGCGGAGTATGCACATAAACAAAATCCCGATCCTGGAAGAACTGATGGATGGCCATTGCCGCCAAACTCCGCACGCGGAACACTGCCTGGAAGGTATTGGTCCGGGGACGCAGATGGGTAATGGTCCGCAGAAACTCCATAGAATGCCGCTTGGGCTGCAAGGGATAGTCGCCGGTGGAAGCGCCCTCCACGGTGACCTCCTGTGCCTGAATCTCAAAGGGTTGCTTGCTGTCAGGGGTCAGCACCACCTTGCCCTTGATAATCAGGGCAGCGCCAATATTGATCTTGGAAATCTCCTGAAAATTGGAGATCGTATCATCATAAACCACCTGAATGGGGGTAAAATAGGTACCGTCGTTCAGCATAATAAAGCCAAACTGCTTGGACGGACGGCGATTACGCACCCAGCCACCCACTGTGACAGTTTGGTCAGCGTACTGGGCGGTGTTCTTAAACAACGCACGAACAGAAATCAGTTCCATAGTGATTACCTCTTTGTAAAGCTATTTTATAAAGCTATAATATAAAAAGTATACGCCAAAATGGAAGATTTTACAAGAGGTATCTGCATATTTTCCGCAATTTAGTTCAGTAAAAACACACCAAGATTCAAATATGCTGCAAAAGTGACCCACAAGAGGTACGGGATCAGCAGGTCTCCCGCCCCTTCGTCGATTTTGGAAAACCGCCGCAGGGTAATGGCAATTGCCACCCACAGGATGATCAGAACGATCAATGCCGCCAGATACATCTGCCCCCGAAAGAACACCACCGGCCACAGTAAATTCAACCCCAGCTGCACCCCGTAGGCCGTCAGCGCCTTTTTGATCTGCGCCGGATCCGCCCCTGAGGTAAGTACCCGAAAAGATGCCTCGCCCATCAATAGATACAGCACCGTCCACACAATGGGGAACACCCACCCTGGGGGAGACAAGGGCGGTTGGTTCATGGCTCTGAAATTGCCCATGCCACCGGACAGCAAAGCGCCCAAGCCTCCCACCGCCAAGGGGATCGCCCAGAGCAGCAGTCGTGTTTTGAAAGTTTTCTTATCCATTTCATTCCCTCCTTGGACATACTGTATGCAACAAGCCATGGGATACTCCATCGAAATTACAGTTGCCAAGAAAAAAAAGATGGGTTACAATAAAAGAAAACGCAGGAGGAGACCACTATGAAAGCCAATGTGTATTTTTGCAAGGATGTAAGCCCGGAAGCCGTTCTGAAACTGTACAAACTGCTGGGCAAGGAACTGACCGGTAACCTTGCCATCAAGGTGCATTCCGGTGAAGAAGGTAACCCCAACTTCCTCCGTCCTGCCTACTGGAAACCGGTAGTGGACTTTGTGGGAGGAACCGTTGTGGAATGCAACACCGCCTATGAAGGCGCCCGAAATACCACACCCCGACACAAAGCGCTTTTCCAAAAACACGGTTGGTACGATTTTTACGATGTAGATCTGCTGGACGAGACCGGACCGGATATGGTACTGGAAATTCCCAATGGCACTGCCATCAAGCAGACCTTTGTGGGAAAGAATCTGCAAAATTACAACGGCGCTTTGGTATTATCCCACTTTAAGGGGCACCCCATGGGTGGTTTTGGCGGCGCTTTGAAGCAGCTTGCCATCGGCTTTGCCTCCTCCTACGGCAAGGGGTATATTCACGGCGTAGGAGATCCGGATAATTTCTGGGAACGGGATCAGGACCGTTTTCTGGAAGCCATGGCCGATGCCGCATGGGCTGTTGCCGACTACTTTAATGGAAACATTGTCTATATCAACGTGATGAAAAATCTCAGCATTGACTGCGATTGCTGCGGCGCTGCCGCCCACCTGCCCTGCATGAAAGACGTAGGCATTCTGGCAAGTCTGGACCCGGTGGCAATTGACCGGGCGTGCATGGATCTGGTGTACGCCTCCGAGGATCCGGGAAAGGCGGATCTGATCCAGCGCATGGAAAGCCGGCATGCCGTCCACATCTTAGACACAGCGGAACGTCTGGGGATCGGCACGCAGGACTATGAATTGGTGGGAGCATAACATGAGCGATTGCAAAAACTGCGGCGGTAGCTGCCACGGATGCGGCAAGGAACTACTGTTAAGCGAGGGCGAACTGGAACTGTTAAGAGCGTTGGGGCAATACTCCTTTCTTCCGGTGGCGCGGAAAGCAGATGATATGACCCCCATCTACAAGGAAGAATCCGCCCGTTCCCCCGAAGAATACAGCCTGTGCATCCAGCTTTTGGAGAAAAAGCAACTGATCTTTGTGGATTATACGCCCCTGCCCGGCGCTGACATGACCGCCTATGCCGGTTATCCCGTCCACGGCAGCATGGGACTGACAAAACGAGGGCAAAATGTTCTGGAATTGCTGGAATTGCACGGAATTTCCCAATAACAAAACTGCCGCAGACCGATTGGTCTGCGGCGGTTTATTATAGATATCAGCCCTGCTCCAATGCAAGGGTCACGGTGGTCAGATCGCAGACCTCGCTGGGTCCGAAATACTGAATGGCGCCGGGGTAAACATAGCAGGTTTCCGCTGCCCACTGGGCACGGTTTGCTTCGAAGAACTTGAAGGGCTTGCCATCAAGTTCCACAAGGGCCTTGCGGATCACAGGCTTGTCTGCGCCGTGTCTGCGCTCGATGTTCATCATCTTGGTAATGGGCATGCCACCGGCGATCCACTGATCAGCAGGCTTGGAAAGGTTAGATACCTTGGACAGGTAACCGGTATAGCCGTACTGGATCAGCATGCAGGCATTGTAGCCCAGGGAGTAGCAGTAATCCGCATCAAAATTAGAGGGGAATGCGCAGCGGCCTTCGTAGCCCAGGAAGTGATGCAGGGGGGAGAACTTGCCATTATAAGTGCCGGCAGCCTTCCGCTTTGCCAGATTCTCCTTCACCATCTCGGAGAACAGCTTCTCAGACTCAATGAGGGAAACCTGCACGTTACCGTGGGGGTCACGCTCCAAGAACAGCTGCTGCTGAATGGACTGGGGCAAAATGGCGAACACCGCCATGGACTCCTTGGTAAGGCCCTTCTCAATGAAGGCGTACTTTTCCTGCCAGGTGGGCAAGGCATTGAACTGGGCGGTCTTCTCCCCTGCCAACAACTCGTTGATCTCGGCGATCAGCACAGAAAATTCCGGCACAAACTCCACGATGCCCTCGGGGATGATGGCAACGCCGAAGTTCCAGCCCTTGGCGGCGCGGGCGGCTACGGAGTCAGCAATATAATCAGCAATCGCTGCCAAAGACATCTTCTTTGCTGCCACTTCCTCGCCGATCAGGCAAATGTTAGGGTGGGTCTGCAATGCGGTTTCCAGAGCAACATGAGAGGCGGAACGGCCCATGACCTTCACGAAGTGCCAGTACTTCTTGGCAGAATTGGCATCCCGCTGAATGTTGCCCACGATCTCTGCGTAGGTCTTTGTGGCGGTGTCAAAGCCGAAGGAGCATTCAATGTCCTCGTTCTTCAAGTCCCCGTCAATGGTCTTAGGACAGCCGATAACCTGCACGCCGGTACCCAGCGCGGCAAAATACTCTGCCAGCACGGCGGCATTGGTGTTGGAATCGTCACCGCCGATGATGACCAAGGCGTTAATGCCATGCTTTTTACAGTTTTCAGCAACCACCGCAAATTGTTCCTGGGTTTCCAGCTTGGTTCTGCCGGAACCAATGATATCAAAACCGCCGGTGTTGCGGTAGGCGTTGATATATTCGTCATCAAAAACGATATAATCGTCATCCAGCAAGCCGCTGGGACCGCCCTTAAAGCCGTAGAGGACATTGTCCTTATCGGTGGCCTTCAAGGCATCGTACAGACCGCAGATCACGTTGTGACCGCCGGGAGCCTGTCCGCCGGAGAGAATCACGCCCACCACCTGCTTCTTAGCCTCGGCAGTATTCTGACCTTTCCGGAAGGTGATCTCGTTCTTGCCGTAAGTATTGGGGAACAGGGCCTTAATCTTCTCCTGATCCGCTACGCTCTCGGTGGGTTTGCCATTGTCTACACAAATTTCAGAAATACCGTTTCTAAGCATACCGGGAAGCTTAGGGGCGTACTGGTATCTTGCCGTTTGCAAGGGGGAAAGTTTCATAAAAAGCACTCCTTAACAGTTGATTTGCGTATCATTATATCCTATTTAGCGACAAAGGTAAATAGTTTTTACAATATTTTTCAAAAACAAATATTTTTATTGAAATATGAAAAATTTATGGTATAATGATACCTGTAAAAATTCGGGTTTTCTCCCGCGAAATAAGAAAGGAATTGATAACAATGGCTCTTGTTACCACAACCGAAATGTTCAAGAAGGCATACGACGGCGGCTATGCAGTGGGTGCTTTCAACGTCAACAACATGGAAATCGTTCAGGCTATCACCGAGGCTTGCCGCGAGGAGAACGCTCCCGTGATCTTGCAGGTTTCCAAGGGTGCCCGCGCCTACGCCAACCACACCTACCTGGTAAAGCTGGTTGAGGCTGCTGTGATCGAGTGCCCCGACATTCCCGTTGCTCTGCACCTGGACCACGGCGACAGCTTCGAGACCTGTAAGTCCTGCATCGACGGCGGCTTCACCTCCGTTATGATCGACGCTTCCTCCAAGTCCTTCGAAGAAAACATCGCCATCACCAAGAAGGTCGTTGAGTACGCCCACGATCACGGCGTTGTGGTAGAGGCTGAGCTGGGCTCTTTGGCAGGCATTGAGGACGAAGTGAACGTCTCCGCCGAAGCTGCTTCCTACACCCGTCCCGAAGAGGTTGAAGAGTTCGTTGCCCGCACCGGCTGTGACTCCCTGGCTATTGCCATCGGCACCTCTCACGGCGCTTACAAGTTCACCCCCGAGCAGTGCACCGTTAATGAGAACGGCATCCTGGTTCCCCCTCCCCTGCGTTTTGACGTACTGGAAGAGGTTACCAAGCGTCTGCCCGGCTTCCCCATCGTGCTCCACGGCTCTTCCTCCGTTCCCCAGGACTACGTAGCTATGGTCAACGCCAACGGCGGCAAGATGCCCAATGCCATCGGCGTGCCCGAGGAGCAGCTGCGGAAGGCTGCTGCCCTGTCCGTCTGCAAGATCAACATTGACTCCGACCTGCGTCTGGCAATGACCGGCACCATCCGTAAATTCTTCAACGACGAACCCTCTAAGTTCGACCCGCGCGAGTACCTGAAACCCGCCCGCGCCAACATCAAGGAGATCGTCCGCCACAAGCTGGTGAACGTTCTGGGCTGCGCCGGCAAAGCATAAATTCACAAACAAAAAGGCCCTCCTTGACGGAGGGTCTTTTTTGTTTGTGAATCTAAAAACTTTTTCTTGCAATTACATAATTTGTATAATATGATGTTATTAAAAGATGATGGAAAATCAATCTTATTTAACATCTATTTCATATGGGGAGGTGGTACCAATGATTTAACTCATTCTGATACACAGTATAAAAACAATTTTCGAGGAGGATGCTATGATGTTAAGGAAATCTAAGGTATTATGTTTACTATCTGTGATTGCTTTGATTTTAGGTTCGTTCAGTGTTTCTGCCCAATCTATAAATATAGATACATATTTACTTAACGCAGGTTTTCCGCAAGAGCTTATCGACGAAATGTCTACACCTCAAAAAGAATATATTTACTCTCACTCAGTAGGTGAAGATATCGATTTCTGCGGTTACCAGCAAAAGGAATATACTATTTCCAACGAGGGGGCATTTGTGGAAGCCAACAGTATCGCTCCCTGTGGAGGTTCTATTTCTTCTTCCGATATGACTATATCTGTTGTTGGTACTAGAGTATCTTCAACATCCGGCAATGTTTATTATAAGGTCTTTCCCTGTTTCAAATGGCACACCCATACGACTGTAGCTAATGATTCCTTTGCTATGAGTATGTATCCGAATTGGACCGCTATTCCCGGCGAACGGAACTTTAGACTACACTTATTGAATAATGCGGGACAGTCTGTACAATATGTTGATTTATCTCCAACTCAAGCAAGTAGCACAGGCTATGTGTACAAAATCCCAAGTGATACGGGTTTTATGCAGGCATTGTATGAAGGATATGCCTACTATAATATCAATAAATCATCTGATACCGCATTGCCTAATATCACCCTTTATTATGCCCACGATACTACATCATCTTTTAACATCTCTTACAACCTAAATATTGGTCCAGCTCAAATATCTCTTATTGGGGATTCTGACAATCTTTATATAATGACTGATAATTATTATGTATCGGGGTTAGACCAATGAAGCTGAAATCCGTTAAACTATTGCTTTGGGCAATTTTTGTAATGCTAACCGCCCAGTATCTACTCAATTTTAAGTCCAATTTTTGGAGTACCGTATCTCTATATTTGGCAGGGTTAGCTATAGTGTTTGCCCTTTGCTCATGGATCATATCTTACATCAGTGATGACGATTAAATACATTTGTCCTCCCGGAAATCCGGGAGGACAATCCTTTTGCAAATATCAAATATAAAATGCAAATTTGTAGGGCAGGGCCTTGATCCCGTCGAATCGAAACACGCCCCCCCACAAGGAGGCGGGAGCAGTCCCCGCCCTACATACTCATTCATTATCGGCGGATTCCAGGGAGATGGTCACCACGGTGGCATCATCCTGTCCGGAAGCCTGTCCGGCGGTCAGAATTGCCACCGCCACCTCTCCGGGGGTCTTCCCCGCGCCTTCCATGCAGCAACGCAGGGCGTCGCCTTCTCCTACCCCATCGCTGACCATCACCAAAAGCTGACCCCGCCGCAAGGACAGCCGTTCCGTCCGTTCCCGATCGTCTGTGACGGACAAGCCGGGAGGGGGGCTGGCAGTGCCGATCTTCTCCGCCCCCAAATTGCTGATCAGATAAGAGGGCACAGCGCCCCATTTATACAGGCAGACCTTACCGCTGTCCAGATGGATCTCCGCCAAGTCCATGGTCACCGCCCCTGCCCGGTCCCGCAGGGCGCAAACGCTGTTGATGCTCCGCAGAGCATACTCAGCAGGATATCCGGCAGTTAGAAGTCGCCGGAGCATCACGCCGGCGGTGCGCCCCTCCTGCACTGCCCCCAGTCCTGTACCCATGCCGTCGCACAAAAGCACGTAATACCGCCCCTCTGTGCCGGCAAACCGCAGACAGCGGTCGCCGTTTTCATCCTCCGGGCGATTGCCGAACACCGCCACCTGCGCCGAATACACCGGCACAGTTTCCGTCCGGCGGGAGAGTCGATCAGACAAATCCTGCAAAAATTCCGAGAGGAACTGGTACTGTTGGATCACCGCCGCCCGGTACTCCTTCTGCCGCTCCCGGTCTGCCCGAATGGACCGGAGCTGCTCCTGAGATCGGTGTAGCTCCGCCAAAAACCGTCCGCTTTTCCGGCAGATGATGGGCAGTTCCTCCGTTTGCAGCAAAGGCTTATGGAGCAGCAGCCCCGGCAACATGGCGATCCGCTGAGAATCCTTACAGCCCTTTCGGTTGGGACAGCTGCCACATGCCCGTTCCGCTGCCCGGGTCACCAAGGCATCCTCATCCACCGGCACCTCCGGGGATTCCAGCAGCAGCTGCTGGGTCTGGGCCAGCACCCCGGCAGCCAGTTCCAGACGTACCTGCGCCGCGCCGGTCTCCCCCCGCCGATGGGGGACGTTCCCCGGCACAGGCAGAAAACCGCCCACGATAGCGCCAACCGCCAACGCCGGCAATGGCAGGATATCCCACACGCCATACAGCCACATCACCAGAAGATACGTAACTCCCGGCGCCAAACGACCTGCCCAGCCTAAGGGCCGGGGTAACAAACGGATCAGATAGGACAGCACCAACACCGCCGTCATAGGCACCGGGGTCACCCCGGCAAGGTCCAACGCCAATCCGGCTATGGCAGCTGCCGGGAATGCCCCCACAACTGCCAACGCGCCGGCGGCAAAAAAGCCCAGACTGAACCAAGGCACCGGCACAATCTGCACCAAAGCCAGCACCGCCAATCCCGATGCCAACCATTCCAGCACCGGATTGCGACCCTTGCGCACCCGGTCAAAGAGCCATGCGCCGCCGGCAGCCAATCCCACCCGGATCAGATACAGGGCGATGGGGCTGTCCTCCGCCCCCAATGTTTGAAACAGCACCCCGGAGGATGCCACGATCAGACCTGCCACCGCAGGCAGAAGCAGCGGCGCTTCCCGGCTGATCCGCCGCTGACCCAACAGCAGCGCCACGCAAAGACCTGCCGCTAACCACAAAAGCGGCTGCTGCTCTGCGCCCCAGAATACCCGGTAGCCCAACGCGCCGCCCAGCGCCGTCAGCACCGCCGACCAACCGCCGCAGGCACATACCAGCGACAGCGCCAAAGGCAGCATGCCCTGTCCCAGGCTGGCGGCGCTGAGAGCAAAGCCTGCGGCTAAGTACCCGCCGCCCCGGAGGAGGGTATGTACCCGAGGGTCCACCACCCACCGCCGCAAGGTATGTTTTCCCCGCCGCACGTAAGAATCAATTGAAATCATCGCCACACTTCCCTTCTTTTGTATAAGAAAATCCTACCACGAATCGGGTGATTTTTCTGTCGGAACAGGTTATGTGGGAAAGATACTTGCACCGAATCCCAAGAAGGTGTATAATAAGGAAAAAGTTTTGGAGCTGATGGCGTATGGCAACGGAATACGAATGGAAATTTCAGGCAACTTTCGACCAACTGGAATCTATCCATAGGGCATTCGACGGCAACGCAGTGACCATTTCCATGGAAACTACCTATTACGACACCCCCGCCGGCGCTCTGTCCGCCCGCCATTACACCCTGCGAAAGCGACTGGAAAACGGCAACAGTGTCTGCACACTGAAAACCCCTGCCGGCAACGCCCGGGCAGAATGGGAAATTTCCTGCCCGACCATTGAAGAAGCCATTGATAAACTGCGGGGAACCGGCTGCCCGGATGATTTTTTCCAGTTGGTACAAGGAGGTGTCGTGCCTGTGTGCGGCGCGAAATTCACCCGCGTTGCCAAGACTCTATCCCTCCCGGAGGGGACTGTGGAACTGGCGCTGGATCAAGGTATCCTCATGGGCGGCAATCGGGAAATCCCCCTGTGCGAGGTGGAAGTGGAACTAAAAACCGGCGCTGTGGAAAGCTGCGATCTTTTTGCCAAGGCACTGGCGTGCCGCTTCGGTTTGACACCCCAGCCTGCCAGCAAATTTAAGCGCGCGCTGGCATTATACAAAGGAGAATGATATGCTGGATTCATTATTTGCCACCTATGATCGGCTGATGCTCTTTGATACAGAGACCACCGGTCTGATTTACAGTCGGGATGAGATCATTGAATTTGCCGCCGTAGTCGTAGAGCGGCAGGACGGGCAGATCGTGGTAACCCGGGAGTATGACGAGCTGATTGCTCTCAGTCCCGGAGGTTTTGTGCCTCCTCAAATCCAGCAGCTCACCGGCATTTCCAACGAGGATCTCCAAACCCGGGGCATTCCCAAAATCCAACTGTGCCAAGACATTGCCCAGATGGTGGCAGGAAACACCCTGCTCCTTGCCTACAACGCCCATTTTGACCTGAGTTTTCTGTACTACCTGCTGCTGCGGGACGGCGATCCTACCATTCTCAAAGGCAAGGACAAGCTGGACCTGCTGACCGTTTACAAGGACCGCCACAGTTACCCCCACAAGCTATGCAGCGCCATAGACGTATACGGTCTTTCCGACAAGGTGGTCAACTCCCACCGGGCGGTGGACGATGTCCTTGCCACCGTGGAGGTCATGAAGGCCATGGAGGCGGAAAAAGCAGACCTTGAACGTTACGTAAATCTGTTTGGTTTCAATCCGAAATACGGTGTAGAGGGCAAGCCCATCGGCTCGGTTACATATAAACCCCAGAAATTTGATCCCCCTGCTCCCCTATATACCATGTAAAAAAGTCAGCGCTCAACGAGCGCTGACTTTTTGTCACCGTATAAAACTTTGCAAGAAGTCTATCAATTTTTCCAGACGGGTATTGGGCCCCCGGGTGTTCATCCCCCGGAAAACCCGGCGCATCAGGGCGCACCACTGACTTGCCCGCATGGTACTGTCCGTTCCCATGGCGATATAGGGACACGGACCGATTGGCAGCTTGCCAAACCGCTTGGCAAAAGCACCATCCACACCCAGTGCCATAGCATAAGGCATCATCTGGTGGAAATACTCCGGATTATTCCGGTTGATCAGCTCCAATTGATCCTGCGACACCGTCTTCAAATACCGCCGCAGACCCAAGGTCTCTCCCATGATTTGCCTGCCCGCCGGTGTGCGTCTGCCGCCAATTGCTCCAAGCAGACCGGCAAACAGCTGACCTGCCACCATGCCCAATCCCACAGAAAATCTACCGGTCACAGCGCCCAGCAGCAGCCAGACACCGCACAGACCCAGACTGATCCAAAGCTGCCGCCTGTCCGGCACAAACAGATTCACCGCCCAGGACTGGATCTGCCGGCAGCTATACAACGCCGCAGCGCTCAGCACGATGACCAAAAGCCACTGTAACCCTGCCCCTGCGCTCACACTAATGGCCATGGTTACGGCGCTCAACACGCCGCTGACCGCTGCCAAAATCTGAAACACCAAGAGGTTTCCGGACTTTATGTGCATCAGCGCAGACAGGTTGGGCTTTGTTTTCTGAATTGTCTCATACAATTCCCCGTAACGGACAGTTCCGGTGTCCACCGTATCCCGCCTGCCAAAGAGTTTTTGGAAACACCGCTGCTCAAAAGCGCTGCGCTCGTTGCCCATATCCATTTGCCGGTACAGCCGGACCTTACCCCCTGGCTGCAAATGGATCAGCAAATAACCCAACTGCGCCCAGGAGAACACCATCATATTCAAATTTCCACCCTGTAAAGACAAGATGCTGCCCAATTCTCCGGCGTTATAGCCATCAGGCGATACGGGACGTACTGTGGGCCACGGTGGCAAATTCCGCAAAAAGAAGATCCAGTACATCAGCGCCAGCAGGAAAAAGACAATGGTGAGAATATGCACCACGCCCAGATCCGGCGCTGCGATCCGCTTTTGAGGGAACATCTCCTCGGTTACCAACAACGTCATCTGCAAAGTCTCGTGATCTTTCAGCTCCACCTGGGATACCGCCGTGATGGTGGCGCCGGAGGTGGTACAATATAGATCCTTTTCAATATTCGCCTGATGATACCCGCTGGAAAAGGCGGGTTTTGCTGTCACAGGGCCCGGCAAGGTAACGGAAATCTCCAAACCCTCCACCGGATAGGCAAAGCCTGCCAACAAGGGCAATTGCAATTCCAGCTGACCCACTTGGTTGGTGACGATCAGGTTGGGC
>JBGVON010000045.1:0-26895 GCA_045126495.1 Faecousia sp. | reverse complement strand
ATGCTCTGGGGCATCAATCAGGGTGGCATTTATGCGGATATTCGGGTAGATCACATGAAGCGGATCGCCGACCTTGATCTTCCCGGTTATGCCATCGGCGGTTTGGCGGTAGGGGAGACTGCTGAGGAAATGTATGACATTATCGAAGCGGTAGAACCCTATATGCCAAGTGATAAGACCCGGTATCTGATGGGCGTGGGAACACCTACCAATATCATCGAAGCTGTGGCGCGAGGTGTGGACTTCTTTGACTGTGTTATGCCCGCAAGAAACGCCCGTCATGCAAGACTCTTTACCTGGCAGGGCGCGATCAATCTGAAAAATGCCAAGTATGCCAAGGATCTGTCTCCCATTGATCCGGAGTGCGATTGTCCGGTGTGCCGCCGTTATTCCCGCGCTTATATCCGCCATTTGTTTGTGGCGGAAGAAATGCTTGCTATGCGCCTTTGCGTAATGCATAATTTGTATTTTTACAATAAGCTAATGGAAAAAATCCGAAATGCCTTGGATAACGGCACTTTTGAACGGTTCAGATGTGAACATTCTGAAAAATTAAGCCGAAGGATCTAATTTAAACTTGCATTTTATGGCAATAATGCTATAATATTCTGGATAATACAATGAAAAGGAGTAAATCTCATGTTACATTTTCTTGAAGAAGCAGTTCCCCAGGGCGGTGGCCTTTTTGGCATGCTTCCCATGCTGCTGATCATGGTTGGCGTGTTCTATTTTATGCTGATCCGTCCCGAGAACAAGCGTAAGAAGGAAGCTGAGCAGCTGCGTTCTAATATGAAGAACGGCGATAAGGTCACCACTATTGGCGGCATTATGGGTACTGTTGTTGATGTGAAGGGTGATAGCTTCGTTATGGAAACCAGTGCAGATCAGGTTCGCATTGAGTTTGCCAAGTGGGCCCTTTCCACCAATGAAACTGCTACCGAAGCTGCTAAGGAAGAGGCTAAGAAAAAGCAAGAGCAGAAGGCAAAAGAAAAGGCTGCTAAGAAAGCCGCTAAGAATAAGGAAGACTGATAAAAAATCTCCGAAGGATATTCCTTCGGAGATTTTTTACCTATTATGTTTCCATTCGTTCAACAGTCGAACCAGCGCGGAGATCATTAAAATTCCCACGGCAATGACACCGGCAATGCCAATAGTGTGTTTGCCTTGGGCGGCAAATCCAGACATATCGCCAAGAACAAAATAATTGGTTGTATAGTAGATACTGGCGCCGGGAATTAATGGGAATATGGAGATCACAAGGTAGGCAATAGCAGGGGACTTTCGGATTCGCGCCATAATCTCAGAATAGGCGGCAGCGACCAGAGCTGCAATAAAGTAGCACATCAGCACCTTTCCGCCGAAAAACGCCGTCAGACAATAGGATGCCCATGTGATGGTGCCGCCCAATGCGCATAAAAAGCCGCCCGGACCGCGAATGTTGAACAGAATGAAAAATCCGATACAACCTACCATGCTGGCTAGAATCTGCACCAGACTGTTATAGGCTATGGGTGATGTGTTTGCTGGGATGCCCCACATGGCAGTGGACAGTTTCCAAGCGGCGCCTGTTCCAAGGGCAATCGCTGCGGCGGTCAGAAAAACCTGTACGATGCGATTGATACCGGAATTGGTATCACCAAAAATGATATCTCGCATCGCATTGGTGAATAGCAGTCCCGGCACGAGAATCATCAGTGTTCCAATAATGGTGGTGTCCGTGTTGTCGCACAGTCCCAATATGCCGGTGAGGTATGCGGCAAATGCCATGATAAAGGAGCAGACGATGGTCTTAAAAAATGGATTGACCTTAAATTTCTCTGCAAACCGGTCCGTCAGTCCTAAAAGCATTCCGCAAAATCCGGCACAAAGAGCATCCTTTACAGTGCCACCGAAGAAGACCGAAAACCCGGCAGACCCAAGGACCGTACCCAAAAGGTAAACTGTTAGTTTATAGCGGGTGCGTGAGGCGCGGGTTTTCGCCAGCCATTGTTCAGCCTGTTCCAAACTCGGTTTATCTGCGCATATTCTACGGCTTAAAGCGTTGTATTTTTCTACGGAATCCAAGTCGTTTCCGTGAAAGCCGATCCGACGCATGCGGTTGTAAAGCTTACCATCCGGCGCTCGCATACTGATGGTCATGCAGTTGGTAATTACAAAGGCTTCGGATTCAGCGCCGTAGGCAGATAAAATTCGATTGATACTTTCTTCCACCCGAAAGGTTTCAGCACCGGACATAGCAAGATCGTGTCCCAGGTCCGTAACAAGATCCATTAACCCGTCGTAGTTCATTGATTTCCCCTTTTCTTGTTTAAGCAACAATGATAGGCATAAAACCGCCGGAAAATTGTTTCCGGCGGTTCTTTTTACTTTCTTACAAACAGAACGCCCAAGGTTCCGGGACCGCAGTGACAGGAGATGGTACAGCCTGCCTTCGTCCAGTGGATGTTTTCAAAATCTGCATATTCTGCCACAGCGGCTTCCACAGCTTGCAGACAATCGTCGGAAACAGGGGTGTGGGTCACAAAGAGTGTTTTTCTGTCAAGATCATCCCGGTCAGCCAAGCGATCTTTTACATAGGAAGCCAAACACTTAGCATAGTTTCCCCGATACTTTTTTACAACACCAAGTTTGCCGTTTTTTACTTCAATGCAAGGTTTCAAATTCAGTAGGTTAGCACCCAGTGCAGCAACAGTGGAGCAGCGACCGCCCTTGACCATGTAATCAAGTTGATCTAACAAGAAACTGGACTCCACTTTACTGGTATATTCATCCAGAATGCGCTTCATTTCCTCCATAGAGGATACACTTTGCGCCAATTCACAGGCTTTTAACACCACAAGACCCTGTCCGGTAGACAGGTTGCGGGAGTCAACAACTACCACATTGGAAAATTCCGCAGCAGCAAGACAGGCGTTCTGGTAACTGGAAGAAAGCTCAGAGCTAAGGCTGATGTGGACAACAGCATCATAGCTTTCGGAATATTTTTCAAATAAGTCAAGGTATTCGCCCATGCTGCCGGCAGTAGTGGTGCACAGATCGCCGCCTGCTGCCACGTGGGCAAAGATCTCGTTGGTGGTGATGGTAATGCCGTCAGAATAGGCTTTATCAGCCTTGATAACAGTTAAAGGCAAAAGGGCAATATCATGCTTTTGCAGTAAATCAGCGGACAAATCGCAAGTACTGTCAGAGGTGATTTTGAAATTCATAGTGTATTTCTCCTTTTTAAATCGGTTAATTGGGGGGAATTTCAGCGGAATTTTTTTGCATCATAAAACAGTTTGTCTCCATATTATTGGAGCGAAGATAGCCGGCACCCCAGTCTCGCATGGAGATAAGCACGGGGATAAGACTTCTTCCGGTTTCCGTCAGGGAATATTCCACCTTTGGCGGGATTACAGGATAGACCTCCCGGTGTATCAGTTGGTTGGCTTCCAGTTCTCGTAGTTGCTGGGTGAGCATTTTGGGGGTTGCTTTGGTGATGACTTTTTTTAGTTGGGAAAAGCGCAGTTTTCCCTCGGACAGATGCCAAAGTATCAGCGCTTTGTACTTGCCGCCAATCATTTCCAAGGTAGTTTCCACAGGACAGCGGTCTGTTATCACGCTAAACCCCTCCTTGGTTTCTAATAGGATAGTATGTAACAAAATTGTACATACTTGCAATCATTAAATCGCATGGTAAAATAGTAGCATAAAGCGTGAATTTTGTCAATCAAAGGAGGGTGTATATGGAACTGAAATTTACAGTATCCGGTATGACTTGCGCGGCATGCTCTGCAAGGGTAGAAAAAGTTACCGGCAAGGTGGATGGTGTCAACAAAGTTGAGGTAAATCTGCTGGCAGGTACCATGTCCGTAGAGGCAGACAACGCCGGGGTCGCAGAAAAAATCATTGCTGCGGTGGAAGGCGCAGGATACAGCGCTATTCCGGCAGGAGAATATAAAAAACAAGCACCTAAGCAAGATTATGCGCAAAAGCAAACCAAGATACGTCTCATCGGCTCAGCCTGTTGCCTTGTGATCCTGATGTATTTTACGATGGGCCACATGGCAGGACTTCCTTTGCCTAATTGGTATCACGGCCAAGAAAATGCGTTGGTAGCTACACTGCTGCAACTGTTTTTGTGTATTCCGGTGGTGTATTTTAACAGAAACTATTACCTGAAGGGTTTCCGAGCACTTTGGCATCGCTCGCCCAATATGGATTCATTGATTGCTGTTGGGTCAGGTGCGGCGCTGGTGTATGGTGTTGCAGCGCTATTCCGCATGGCGTATGCGGTAGGGCATGGGCAGTGGGATGTAGTAAATGCTTACAGAGAAAATCTGTATTTTGAATCCGCTGCTATGATTCTAACACTGATTACCCTTGGTAAGTTTCTGGAAGCTCGCGCCAAGGGCAGGACCGGTGATGCGATTGCAGCTTTGTTGGACTTGACACCCAAGATGGCAACAGTACGAAGAGAAGAAGAGGAAATTGTAATTCCTCTTGAAGAGGTTGTGCCAGGTGACATTGTACTGGTACGTTCCGGCGGGACAATTCCTGTTGACGGTACAGTAGTTTTCGGTCGGGGGGCAGTTGATCAAAGTGCTCTTACCGGAGAGAGTGTACCGGTGGAAAAATCCTTAGGCGATACAGTGTCTGCTGCCACCATTAACCGTGAGGGCTATTTAGAGATCCGGACTGACAGAATCGGTGAGGATACAACACTTTCGCAGATTATCCGCATGGTGGAGCATGCAGGTGGTTCCAAGGCACCTATTGCCCGTCTGGCGGATAAAATTGCAGGTGTGTTTGTTCCTGTTGTGATGGTGATTGCGGCTGCTGCGTCGGCTGTATGGCTTCTTAGCGGTCAGTCATTGGAATTTGCCTTGAATATCGGTATTTCTGTGCTGGTGATCTCTTGCCCTTGCGCGTTGGGTCTTGCTACACCGGTGGCGATCATGGTGGGAACAGGTAGAGGCGCAAACTTGGGTGTGCTTTTTAAAAATGCACAGGCATTGGAAAATCTACACAAGGTGGATACAGTTGTACTGGATAAGACAGGAACCCTTACCATGGGTAAACCGGTTGTTACGGATATTTTACCCGTCGCCATGCAGGAAGATGCCCTTTTGCTGCTGGCAGCATCTCTGGAAAAGCCTTCCGAACATCCCTTTGCGAAAGCAATTCTGGATAAGATTGGTTTGTTCACGCCACTGCCTGTGGAGGATTTTCAGGTATTGCCTGGGCGGGGTGTTTCTGGTATAATAAATGGAGAGCGGATATATGGAGGCAATGCCCGGCTGATGGCAGAAATGGGGGTCGCTGTTCCTGAGTACCCGACGTTAACTGATGCTGGGAAAACACCATTGTATTTTGCTACACAGAATACGTATCTTGGCACCATTGCAGCAGCGGATGTGCTGAAAGAAGACTCTGCCCAAGCTATCGAAATATTGAAAAAACGGGGCTTACAGGTGGTCATGCTCACAGGAGACAATCTTCAAACGGCTGAGACCATCGCTCACAATGCAGGCATAGACCGGGTAATTTCTGATGTGCTGCCCGGGGACAAGGCAGGATTTATAGAAACATTCCAACAACAGGGACGCAAAGTCCTTATGGTAGGTGACGGCATTAATGATGCGCCTGCATTGGTGACTGCCGACGTGGGCATGGCTATCGGCGTCGGTGCAGATATCGCGGTGGAGTCTGCGGATGTTGTATTGATGCAAAGCTCTCTTATGGGTGTTTTCCGTGCTGTGGCGCTCAGTAAGGCAACCATTCGTATTATTAAGGAAAACCTGTTCTGGGCATTCTTTTATAATTGTCTGGGTATTCCTATTGCAGCAGGTGTGTTATACCCGATCTTCGGAATGTTACTGAATCCCATGCTTGGCGCTGCGGCAATGAGCCTTAGCTCCGTGTTTGTGGTGAGCAATGCTCTTCGATTGCGTTTTTTCAGACAGAAAGAAAAATTTATATTCACCGAACAACCGGTGCAGGAGGAAGTAAAAATGGAAAAAGTCATTAAGGTTGAAGGCATGATGTGTCCCCACTGTAAGGCAAGAGTAGAAGCTGTCTGCAAAGGGCTTCCGGGCGTACAGGATGCAGTGGTGGATTTGCAGGCAAAACAGGTCACTGTAACCGGCAACACTGATTGGGATTTTTTGAAGAAGAATATTATTGATGCGGGTTATGAGGTAGTCGATTAAGTCTGGTTTATTGGACTGATTATAAGATATACTGATGCCATAAATCCTTGGGAGGTATGGCATATGTATTCTGTTCGCTATGTTTACGGTCACATTCAGGTGTATGATTATCAGGGGAAATTTCTGTTCTCGGCGGATACGGAACAGGAGGCAAGAGAGGAAATGAAGGCGTATGCGGAATCTGCGGCTTGATATTTGCTACGATGGGACCCGTTATCGGGGTTGGCAGCGGTTGACACAGACGGATAATACCATACAGGCAAAATTAGAACAAACCCTTAGCAGGATCCTTGACGAGCCTATTACGGTTTCAGCCAGCGGCAGAACCGATGCAGGGACCCATGCGAAATTGCAGGTAGTGAGTTTTCATTGCCAAAGCGTTATGCCCTGCGATGAAATATTGTCCCAGCTGCGCCGTTATTTACCGGAGGATATCGGCATATATTCCTGTAAGAACGTGTCCCACCGATTTCACGCCCGTCTGAATGCCAAGACCAAAACCTATTCCTATCGACTTTGGAACAGCGACGCGCCGTGTGTTTTTGACAGAAAGTTCGTATATATCGATCCAAGACCTGTGGATCTGGCTGCCATGCAAAGGGCCGCAGAGCAATTTCTTGGTCAGCATGATTTTTCCGCTTTTTGTGCGAATAAGAATATGAAAAAGTCTACGGTGCGGTATATACACAGTCTGGATATTCGCCGGTACCGCAATGAGATCGTTTTTACAGTCACCGGCAATGGATTCTTACACCACATGGTTCGTATCATGGTAGGAACTTTGTTGGAAGTGGGCAGGGGAGAACGTGAGATCGACAGCATTTCAGCGCTGTTTACCGCAAACCGCGCCGATGCCGGAGCCTTGATACCATCTTGTGGATTGTGCTTAATGGAGGTAACCTATTGAACATACAGATATTTGGAAAGAGTAAGTGCTTTGATACAAAAAAAGCAGAACGGTATTTTAAGGAACGCAGAGTCAAATACCAGATGGTGGATCTGCTTCGTTACGGTTTGTCCGGTAAGGAGTTTGATGCTGTTCTGCGAGGGATAGGGGGCGTTGACAATTTGATTGATTGGGATGGAAAAGATCCCCAGATCATGCTGATGAAATATATGGATGATCCGGTAGCCAAGGAAGATAAAGTGTTTGACGATCCGTCGCTGATGCGTACACCAATTGTTCGAAATGGTAAGCAAGTTACCGTTGGTTACTGCCCGGAAATATGGAGAACTTGGGAATAATGTGATTTTTACAAAAGCAGTTTCTGTTACAGAAACTGCTTTTGTCTTGCATTGTGGTTAAATAAGTGCTATAATGGGGTGAAAATATGATTGTAATATTGGATGCCGTCAATAAACTTGTTTGGGGGATTCCAGCGCTGATTCTGATCCTATCAGTGGGACTCTTGCTGAGCGTCCGCACAGGTTGGGCGCAGTTTCGGTTGTTTCCAAAGGCATTGCGTTCCTTTTTTAAGCCTGATACCAAACCTACCGATGGCATATCCCCCTATCGGGCGCTCTGTACGGCGCTTGCTGCAACAGTTGGCACAGGAAACTTAGCCGGTGTAGCGGGCGCTATCGCGATCGGTGGTCCGGGCGCAATATTCTGGATGTGGATATGCGCCGTTTTGGGTATGATAACAAAATTTGCGGAGGCAACCTTGGCGGTGCGTTACCGTGTTCCTGATGGAAAAGGATCGTACATGGCAGGACCTATGTATATGGTACAGCAGGGGATGGGGAAAAAGTGGAAACCCCTTGCGGTTATATACAGTTTTTTTGGCGTGGTTGCTGCCTTTGGCGTTGGTTCTGCAACCCAGATCAATGCTGTCCTTGGTGGCATCAACGGCGCTGTAAAGGCCTTGGGTGGTCAAGAATCACAATCGGTTAATCTTTTGATTGGCGTTATACTTGCTGTTTTAGCTGTGAGCGTGCTTTTAGGGGGCGCTAAGCGAATCGGCACGGCTGCCTCTTTCTTGGTCCCTTTTGCTTCGGTTTTCTATTTGGTATTATGTATCAGTGTGCTGTTGTTGCGTTCCTCTGCTATACCCGGTGCGTTTATTGCTATCTGCCGTGGCGCATTTCAGCCTAATGCAGTGACGGGTGGTATGTTGGGATCGGTGTTTATTGCCTTACGGATCGGCGCGTCAAGGGGTGTATTTACCAATGAAGCCGGTATGGGAACAGCAGCAATGGCCCATGGCTCTGCGCAGGTAAATCATCCTGTTCAGCAGGGCCTGATGGGTATCGTAGAGGTCTTTTTAGACACCATCGTGATCTGCACCATGACGGCGTTGGTGATTCTGTGCAGCGGCATCCCTGTCCCTTATGGACAGGACTTGGGAATTCAGATCACGGCAGTCGCATTTTCTCACGTTTTAGGTGATTGGGTGAATATTCCAATCGCATTTGCCCTTTGTTGTTTCGCATTTGCTACGATAATAGGATGGGGCTTGTATGGTATTCGCTGCGCGGAATTTCTGTTTGGAAACCGTGTGTGGAAAGTTTTTGCGGCCTTTCAGGCGATGTCAGTGATCTTGGGCGCAGTTTTGCATACAGAAACCGTTTGGTCATTATCCGAAACAGCTAATGGTCTTATGGCTATTCCCAATTTGATTATTCTTATCTATTTAAGCCCAGAGCTTATAAGATTGGTAAAGGAATATAGAGTAAAAGATTGCAGCAGTGCTGCAAACGGAGGTACTTATGAAGATATCAGACAATATCGATCGTTGCGACCTGTCGCCCATGCGAAAATTTCATCCTTTGGCGGTGAAGGCGGAGCAGGCCGGTAAATTTATTTACCATCTGAACATTGGTCAGCCGGATATTCCTACCCCCAAGGCATATTTTGAAACCGTTCAGGCATTTTCTGATAAAACACTGGCTTATGCGGCATCACCCGGTATGCCTTTATTGATCGAAGCGATTCAAAAATATTATGCCAAGCTGGGTATTTCATTGGAAACGGATGATATTTTTATCACAACCGGCGGCAGTGAGGCGTTGCTTTATACCTGTCTTAGCACATTGGATGCAGGCTCTCAGGTGATTGTACCGGAACCCTATTATCCCAATTACAGTACCTTTGTTAATGCTGCCGGCGGCGCGATTTGTCCGTTGCCTACCTGTCCTGAGGAAGGGTATCGTTATGCGGTTCGTGAGCGCATCGAGAAGTTAATCAATGAGAATACCCGCGCCATTATGGTTACCAATCCGGGAAATCCCACGGGCGTGGTCCTGAACGAGGACGAGATGCGCATGGTGGCTGATGTGGCAAAGGACAATGACCTGTTTTTGATTAGTGACGAGGTCTATCGGGAATTTTGCTATGATGACAGCGGCAATATTCCCAGCATGGGTCGCTTTGCGGATATTTCTGATAACCTTATCATTATTGATTCTGTATCTAAGCGGTTTTCCTCTTGCGGCGCCCGGATCGGCTGTGTGATCACGAAGAATAAGGCCCTGCAAGGTGCGCTGTTGAAGCTATGTCAGTCCAGGTTGTCCGTCGCTACCTTGGATCAGCTGGGTGCAGCAGCTCTTTATGGCGTTGATGATACCTATATCAGTCAATCTGTTGGGGAGTACAGACATCGTAGGGATGTGGCAGTTGCTGCTTTGCGTAAGATCCCCGGCGTT
The DNA here is from genome assembly GCA_045126495.1 of Faecousia sp. Taxonomy (GTDB): domain Bacteria; phylum Bacillota; class Clostridia; order Oscillospirales; family Oscillospiraceae; genus Faecousia. The sequence goes on along the minus strand of JBGVON010000045.1, from coordinate 17,059 downwards.
TTGGTGGAAGAGCCTAAGGGTGCTTTTTATATGATGGTGAAACTGCCTGTGGACGATGCGGATAAGTTTCAGCAATGGTTACTGACGGAATTTGACGATCAGGGTGATACAGTCATGTATGCCCCCGGCGCATCCTTTTATGCAACGCCTGGCAGTGGCATCAACGAGATCCGCATTGCCTATGTGTTAGAAGAGACGGCGTTAAAACGAGCCTTGGAGCTTCTTGGGTTGGGCATTGTTCGTTACCGCAAAGAAGTTATGGGTGAAGCATAAAATTGGTAAATGCCCCAACCATGAGGTTGGGGCATTTGTTTAACCAATGGTGGTTGTGACGGTTTCTGTGGCATTTTTGTAGGTCATTTTCATTTTCTCGCGCACACTATCATCAGCTTGTATCATAATGCCGTCGCCGGGAAGAAGGGCGTATGCAGCAAAGATGGTGTAGTTACTTGTGTTATCATTCGAGAGGATTCGAATATCTTGCACGTACCCGTCGGTCTGTGCCATATACATCTTGCCTTCGTTGCTGGTGACGATCTCTGCCACGTGGGAGAATTGTTCTTGATTTACCATGTCAAAGGGCGAAAAACGAATGATTCCGTTGGGTTTGTTGCGTTTTTCCGGCTGATAGTCCTCATGGATCAGCCCTTTCAGCTTCTCGTAGGGAATTTCCACAGTGATCACACCGGAGGTGTAAGGCGCAATTTCATAGGGCGCAAAGTAGAAGCACATACCCGTTTGGGTAAAGTACCATGCTTCATCCTGGCTGGCATCGGTCTGAAAACGCTTTGTTACAGTCTGTTTGTAATCCTCGTACAAGTAGTCACCTTCGGCAAGTTCGGTGAGTCCGCCGAGTACCAGTTTGCAAAAGGCATCCAAAGAGGCATCTTTATCCATGATGCTGGCAAGAGTCAGCACATCGCCCGTTTGCAAATCATAGCTTGCGGATACGCAGGTCCGCTCCGGGTGGGGTGTGCCGCTGAAAGCCACATTGTTTCCAAATAAGCTTAATACATTGTGATCAATGCGGGTGGGACTGTATGTGATGTGGTAGAGGTAAGGTGTCCAGCTTTTGTTGCCGTTATAAACAGTTTTTGCGGTGTTTGCAATGGTTTCAGCTGTGGTTCTGGTGCTATCTACACGATTGAGAAAGTCCAGAATTACCTTATCTGCTACCTCGGGTTTGTTCAGTACCAGTGACATATGCTGATAGGTATACTGAAACAGCAGTGTGCCATCATCACCAACGGTATCCTCTGTTACAGCGGGCACAGAAACAGCTACCATGTTTTTGTTCTCAGGCCATTGGGTTTCGGTTAAAGTGCTCTGTGTGACATTATTATCGGTGTTGTTTTGTTCCGCTGGGTTTTTGCCCTTTGGGCGGCAGCCAGCAAGTGTGATCACAAGGCAAATTACCAATATAAGTGAAATGATCCTTTTCATAATTGATCCTCCAAAGGATATTTTTACGTTCTTTATCATACTATATCATAATTCCCGGATTCCGGCAATGATATTCTTCTCTATTTATTCGTAGATTCTTGACAAAAGCAATGTTTTGATGATAAAATAAACAAAACTTAATATCGCTGTGAATGGAAAGAGTACCAGTATAAAACCTTTTAGAGAACTTGGGTCATTGGCTGTAAGCCCGGGTGGTGCAGATACTGGGAAAGTGCGTCCGGGAGCGAATTGTTTTTGAGTGAAAAATGAGAGTGGAACCGCGGATCGTATTGACCCGCCTCTTGTGCAATAAGCATAAGGGGCGTTTTTTATTAAAATTTTGGAGGAAATACCATGTATCTTTATAATTCTCTGTCCCATAAAAAGGAATTGTTTCAACCCAATTCACCTGATGTGGTGAAGATGTATACTTGTGGTCCCACGGTGTATCATTTTGCCCATATCGGCAATCTCCGTACCTATATTATGGAGGATGTTCTGGAAAAATCACTTCGCTATATGGGTTATAACGTCAAACGCGTTATGAACATCACAGATGTGGGTCACTTGGCTTCCGATGCGGACACCGGCGAGGATAAAATGCTCAAAGGCGCTAAGCGGGAGAATAAATCTGTCATGGAGATCGCAAAATTCTATACAGATGCATTCTTTGCCGACTGTGAAAAACTGAATATCAAGAAACCGGAAATTATTCAGCCTGCTACCGGATGTATTGACGAGTTTATCAAGATCGTAGCGGGACTGATTGAGAAGGGGTTTGCTTATATTGCCGGCGGTAATGTGTATTTTGACACTGCTAGGCTGGATAAGTATTACGTGTTTAATGACCATGACGAAGAGGATCTCGCTATTGGCGTCCGTGAGGGTGTTGAGGAGGATACCAACAAGCGGAATAAGAACGATTTTGTTCTGTGGTTTACCAAGAGTAAGTTTGAGGATCAGGCACTGAAATGGGATTCTCCCTGGGGTGTCGGTTATCCCGGTTGGCATATTGAATGCTCCGGTATTTCCATGAAGTATTTGGGTGAGGATCTGGACATCCATGCCGGCGGCATTGATAATGCTTTTCCTCATCACACCAATGAGATTGCCCAGTCAGAAAGCTTTTTGGGACACAAGTGGTGCAATTACTGGTTCCATGTCCACCACCTGAATACGGATACCGGTAAGATGAGCAAGTCCAAAGGTGAATTTTTGACGGTCAGCCTTTTGGAGCAAAAGGGCTATGATCCTATGGCGTACCGTCTGTTCTGCCTGCAAAGCCATTATCGCAGAAATCTTGTGTTCTCTTGGGAGAATCTGGACAATGCGGTGGTAGCGTACGATAAGCTGATTGCCAAGATAGCAGCTTTGCAGGAAGTCGGCGATGTGGACGAGACTGCATTGCAGGCGCTGAAAGACCGGTTTGCCGGCGCTTTGAACGGCGATTTAAACACCTCTTTGGCGGTGACTGCTGTGTATGATGCTTTGAAAGCGAAGACCAATGATGCCACCAAGATTGCAGCGATCCGTGATTTTGACCGTGTCCTTAGTCTGGATTTGCTGGAAGCGGCGGAAAAAGTACGCAAACAGCAGGCAGAAGAAGCTGCCGCATCTTCTGATCCTGAGATCGATGCGATGGTAGCTGCCCGGACACAGGCAAAAAAAGAAAAGAATTTTGCAGAAGCTGACCGTATCCGCGATGCGTTGAAAGCCCGTGGAATTGAAATTATCGATACCCCTCAGGGTACGAAGTGGAGAAAAGTATGAAACTGCTGATCCTTGATGGAAACAGTGTTATAAACAGAGCCTTTTTCGGTGTAAGGCCCCTAACCACGCGTGAGGGGCTTTATACCCATGCTATTTATGGCTTTTTGAATATTTTGGAACGAATGGAAAAAGAAGAGCAGCCGGATGCGGTCTGTGTCTCTTTTGACCTGCACGGACCAACCTTTCGCCATGAAAAGTATGCGGGTTATAAAGCAAACCGTCACGGTATGCCGGAGGAACTGGCGCAGCAGATGCCTGTTATGAAGCAGGTGCTGCGGGCTATGAACATTCCCATTTATGAATGTCAGGGTTGGGAAGCCGATGATGTGATTGGCACTGTGGGCAGAATTTGCAGCAACAATGATTGGGAGTGCGTTGTTGTTACCGGCGATCGGGACAGCTTGCAGTTAATTGATGAAAATGTGCATGTAAAACTGGTGATCTCCAAGCCCGGCCAGACCACGGCGACGCTCTATACTGAGGAGAAATTCCGTGAGGAATATGGCTTCGAGCCCAAGAAGCTGGTGGACTTGAAGTCCCTCATGGGCGATTCCTCTGACAATATTCCCGGTGTGCCGGGTGTTGGACCTAAGACTGCCACAGAGCTGCTTATGAAATTTGGTTCTCTGGATGGTATTTATGCCAATCTTGATGATGCTTCCATTCGCCAAAAGCTGCGGGAGAAGTTGGAAAACGGGAAGGATAGCGCCTATTTGTCTTATGATCTGGCAACCATTCGCTGCACCGCGCCCATTGATTTTGTGCCGAAGGATGCAATTGTGCAACCCTATAATAAGCCCGAGCTGTATGCGCTGTTCCAAAAACTGGAGTTTGTACGTCTTATTGATAAGTATGGTTTGCGGGATGCTGCAATCCCTGTGAAAAGGGAAACGGCAGAGTTTTCTAAACTGCCTAAAATGGATAAGATTCCCTGTGATAATAGCGATTGCGCTATTTATCTTTCCCAGGACGGCACATTGGGTGTTGCCTGCGGTGACGGCGTATGCGTGTTAACGCCTATGGAGGCGCAGATGGGCGTTGATCTTCCCACCGGTCAGCATATCTGTCACGACATGAAGACGACCATGCATTCCTTGGATTCCATGGGTATCCCATTTGGCAAATTTTCCTTTGATACTGCCCTTGCTGCCTATGATCTGAATCCCTCATCGTCGGATTATTCTGTGTCTAAGCTTGCTACCAACTATCTTGCCTGCACCGTGGACGATGCCGATGCAGGTGCCTGCGCGGAGGCACTATGGTACCTTCGTCCTATGCTGGATGCGGAATTACAAAAGCAGGGCATGGACAAGTTGTATTATGAGATAGAACTGCCTCTTTGCCCGGTGCTTTACCGCATGGAAAAAGCAGGTGTTGCCATTGACAGTCAGAAGCTTACGGAGTTTGGTCAGATGCTGGCTCAGAGGATCCAGAACTGCGAGACGCTGATTTTCGGTTATTCCGATGGTCCCTTCAATATTAATTCTACCAAACAATTGGGAGAACTCCTCTTTGATAAGCTTGGTTTACCCCCGGTAAAAAAGACAAAGACCGGTTATTCTACCAATGCTGATGTGCTGGAAAAGTTGAAGAGCAAGCATCCCATTATTCCGGCAATCATGGATTATCGGATGCTTACCAAACTGAAATCCACCTATGCCGATGGCCTTATGAAGACCATCGGTGAGGATGGACGTATTCACACCACATTCCAGAATCTGGTGACCGCCACCGGACGCCTTTCCTCTACGGAACCGAACTTGCAAAATATTCCCGTGCGCACAGATCTTGGCGCAGAGATACGAAAGATGTTCGTTCCCAAGGATGGCTTTGTATTGGTAGATGCTGATTACAGTCAGATCGAATTACGCGTCCTTGCCCATATTGCCAATGATGAGGCGATGCTGAACGCATTCCGTAGCGGCATGGATATCCACACTGTCACCGCGTCACAGGTATTTTCTGTTCCGACAGATGCAGTTACACCTTTGCAGCGTCGGCACGCAAAGGCAGTAAACTTTGGTATTGTATACGGAATTTCCGAGTTTTCTTTGGCAGAGGATATTGGTGTTACCCGATATGAAGCCAAGGCATATATTGATAGCTACCTCGCCAATTATCAAGGTGTACGTGCCTATATGAAGCAGGTGGTGGCTGATGCTGCCCGCATGGGATATACACAGACGCTCTATGGGAGACGGCGCTATATTCCTGAACTGAAAAGCAGCAATTTTAATATCCGTCAAGGGGCGGAGCGGATCGCACTGAATACCCCTATTCAAGGCACAGCGGCAGACCTTATTAAATTGGCAATGATTCGGGTTGATCGGGCGCTTTCTGAACATTTTCCGGAAGCAAGGCTCTTATTGCAGGTGCACGATGAACTGATCGTGGAGTGTCCGGAGGCAATTGCCGGCGAAGTGGCACAGCTGATCAGCGACCAGATGGAGCAGGTGGCACAGCTGAATGCGCCTCTTCTGGCGGAGGCAAAGTGGGGCAACAGCTGGTATGAGGCGAAGTAAATGATCATTAGAGAAATGAAATTAGAGGACGTTGCGTCTATTGCCCAACTGGAAACCATTTGTTTTTCTGACCCGTGGAGTGAAACCAGTATTGCATCGGAACTTCAAAACCGTCTGTCTTATTGGTTGGTTGCGGAGATAGATGGTAACGTAGCCGGGTATGTGGGTTCTCAGTCTGTGCTGGATGGCGCGGACATGATGAACCTTGCGGTCGCACCGGAATACCGTCGGCAGGGGATCGCAGAGGCCCTTGTCTTTGCCCTTGTAGATCATCTGCGGCAAAAAAAGGTTATTGCACTTCTGTTGGAGGTACGGTCATCCAATCAACCTGCCATTTCTTTATATGAGAAACTCGGTTTTGTACAGGTTGGTCGAAGGCCCAATTATTACCGTCATCCCCGTGAGGATGCATTGATTTTGCGAAAGGAGCTGGTGAGGTGAATATACTGGCAATTGAAACCTCTTGCGATGAGACCGCTGTTGCCATTGTAAAGGATGGCAGACAGGTCCTTACGGACTGCATCGCCTCTCAGGTGGAACTTCACCGGATCTACGGCGGTGTGGTGCCGGAGATTGCCTCCCGTATGCACATGGAAGCCATATACGGACTGGCTGATCAGGCGCTGGTGAATACAGGACTGACCCGTGATGATATTGACGCCATTGCCGTGACTTATGCGCCGGGCTTGATTGGCGCGGTATTGGTAGGTGTAAATTTTGCCAAGGGCGCGGCCTTGGTTATGGATAAGCCGCTGATCCCGGTACACCATATCCGTGGGCATATTGCGGCGAATTATATCGCTTATCCGGAACTCAAACCTCCCTTTCTGTGCCTTGTGGTATCCGGCGGGCATACTATGCTTGTAGATGTGCAGGATTATACCAAAATGGAAATTATGGGAACCACACTGGATGATGCGGCAGGGGAATGCTTTGATAAGGTGGGGCGCGTGCTGGGCATGCCCTATCCCGGTGGCGCTGCGCTTGATAAGGCAGCCGCCTTGGGTGACGACACCAAATATGACCTGCCCCGTGCCAAACCTGGTGTAAATCCTTATGACATGAGTTTTTCCGGATTAAAAACTGCGACCTTAAATCTGATTCATCATGCTGAACAGGTGGGTGAGACTTTGGATATCAACGGCTTATGCGCGTCTTTTTGCAAGGCGGTATCGGATACCTTAGTACCCCGTGTGGTAATGGCGTTGGAGCAAACCGGATATAAAAAAATGGCCATCGCCGGTGGTGTGGCAGCTAATTCCCGGATTCGCAGAGATGTTCTGTCCGCTGCGGAGAAATTGGACGCAGAAGTATTTATGCCGCCTCTTTCTCTATGCGGAGACAATGCTGCTATGATCGGCGCACAGGGTTATTATGAATATCAAGCAGGGAATGTAGCAGATATGCAACTGAATGCTTACGCTACCAAATCTATCTTGGGCGAGACACTTTGATGCATAAATTTTAACAAATATTCTTCCTTGAATGGTATACAAAAATATTCTAGATGGTTAATTGTTGAATAATGTCGGAGTTTGATGGTAAAATCATCATATTTTGATAAAGTATGTGGAGAAGCCTGTGGAGATTGTGCATAACTATGTGTATATATACGTTATTGCGACTGTTTTTGACAGTGATTCTCTGTAAACTGTGGAAAACTTACGGATCATGCTGAAAATAATCAAATCCATGGAAGAACTGAATATTGCACAACTTTTAGCGGTATATGCACAAAGCACAGGGCAGAATCAGCGCAGAGAGGATGAATTTCTTTCCTATATGCGGGAGGATTTTTTTCGGCAGAAAGGCGCGTTTTACGCCGTATGGATAGAAGATGACGCTTATAAGAGCGCTTTGCGCTTAGAACCCTATGGGGATGGATTGCTGCTACAAGGTGTGGAAACCGCACCGGATGATCGAAGAAAGGGCTATGCAGAATCACTTTTGTATCATGTCTTGGAATACTTGCGGCAGGGTGGACATATTTTTGTCTATTCACATGTAGAAAAGCGTAACAAAGCATCTTTGGGGTTGCATAGCAAGTGCGGATTTCGTGTAATCAAGGATTCTGCTAATTATATTGATGGTACCATTACCCAAAATAGTTGCACAATGCAAATTGAGCTGTAAAATACACCGGAAGCTTTTTGCCTCCGGTGTTCTTTTATGTGTCGTATTTGTCAATCAAATAGAGAATCGCCTGGCGATAGCCGTCCAGCCCCTGTCCTTTGATGGTTTTTTCGCAGGCTAGACCCGCATAGGAGATCTGCCGAAAATCCTCTCTTGCATCCACGTTAGAGATGTGCACCTCCACGGCAGGGATGGATACGGATTTCAGGGCATCTAGAATTGCCACAGATGTATGGGTGTAGGCAGCGGGGTTGATGACGATGCCATCTGCGTTGCCGTAGGCTGCTTGGATTTTATCCACAAGATTACCTTCGTGATTGGATTGATATTGTTCAATGGTAATATTATGTTCCTTGGCAATTCTGTCCAGCAGTTCCAGTAGGTTTTGAAAGGTCTCCTTACCGTAAATACCGGGTTCCCGGATACCAAGCATATTAATGTTCGGTCCGTTAATTACCAGAATTTTCATGTTAATCGTCCTTTCAAAATTGCTTCTGCCGTATGCTCCGGTGTGGAGTCATTCAGGATAGCTTTATCAGCAAAGCGCTGGTACATGGGTTTGCGTATTTGCCACATGTTATCTAAATTTCCATTTTGGGATAGAGGCCTTCCTTGGGTTTCCAGCGCAGAAATATCCCGTTTTAGCCAGTAGATCGTACCATTTTGGTGCAAGAGAGGGTAGTTTTCTTCTCTTGTGACACAACCACCGCCGGTGGCGATTACCAGACCGGATTGCTGACCAAATTGTTTTAGCACCTCGGTTTCCCGTTTGCGGAATCCCTCTTCGCCTTCTGATTCGAAAATTTTCGCTATGGACATTTGTGATCTGCGGATAATTTCCGCATCTGCATCAATAAATTTCTTGCCGGTTGCTGCTGCAAGTAATTTTCCGACAGTAGTTTTTCCACAGCCGGGCATACCGATTAAAATGATGTTTTCCATCTGCTTGGAGAGGGTGCGGTGAATCTTCTTGATAACATCATCACTAATCGGTGCTGCCGTAAACCATTCCGCAGCTTCCTTTGCTTGGGCAACCAGCATCCACAATCCGTTTTCCCGGGAAATATTCCGTTTCTCTGCGTCTAGCAAAAGACGTGTTCGCGCAGGATTATAGACAATGTCCAGAACGCCTTCTAGCTTGGGAAACAGGTCAAGATCCACAGGGGATTCGCTTGCATTGGGATACATTCCCACAGGTGTTGCGTTGACGATGGCAGCGGCATCCTGATGTAAATGTAGGTTGCCGTAATGGTTTTCTCCGGTACGGGAGATCACTACCGGCAATGCCCTCAGTTCTCTCAAAACTGCTACTGCCGTTAAAGAGGCGCCGCCGCTGCCCAAGACCAAAACCTTTTTGTCGGCAAGGCAGAGGCCTGTGCGTTCTACCATGGAGCGGAAACCAAAATAGTCGGTATTATGCCCCAATAGCGAGCCGTCTTGTTGGCGGATGATGGTATTAACTGCACCCAGTTTTTCTGCGCACTCTGTCAGTTTGTCACAGAAGGGAATGACGGCTTTTTTATAGGGAATGGTCACATTCAAACCCGTAAAATCTCCGTGTTTTAGGAAATCTTCAAGTTCTTCCGGTTGTTTTTCATAAAGATTATAGGTGTAGGTTCCTAAAAAACCATGGATTTGTGGCGAATAGCTATGGGCGAGGGATTTGCCCAATAGTCCGCAGTTCATTATACCACCTCGGTGTAGCTTCCAAGATACTTAAATTCTTCGCAGAGATCGTCCAGTTCGCACATTAGCTGCACAAATTCCTCGGAATAGATGGACGTCTCCAAATCAAAATAGAACATGAACTCAAAATCCCGGTCAGGGATGGGACGGGATTCCAGCTTGATCACGTTGATACCCAGCACGTACATGCGAGCAAGCACGCGGTATAGCGCACCGGGCTTGTGTGACAGGATCATCATAATGCTGGTCTTGTCAGAACCGGGGTAGATCTCTAAGTTCTTACTGATACAGATAAACCGTGTGCGGTTATTACCCTTGTCCTGTACGGAATCGGCAAGGCTTTTCAGTCCGTAGAGTTCCTCACAGTTGTGACTGGAAATGGCAGCAACATCCAGTCTTCCGGATTGTGCCACTATACTGGCGGCAACGGCGGTGTTTTCCACCGGGATTACCTTCACACCGGGGAAATTTTTGAGAAAATCACTGCACTGGTTAATTGCCTGTTCATGGGAGTAAATCTCCTTGATGTCTGATAACTTTGCGCCCGGATTGGCAATAAGATTGTGATCCACTTTCATACGGAAGGTGCGAACAATGGAGAAATTGTGGTGGATCATCAGATCATAAACTTTTTTGACAGAACCTGCGGTGGAATTTTCAATGGGCAGGATGCCATATTGACACAGTCCCTGCTCAATGGCATTGAAAATTCCATCGAAATTCTTGAAATACATAATCATAGGGGACTTAAAGATCTTCTCACAGGCGATCTGGGAGTATGCCCCTTCCACACCTTGACAGGCTACCATAGGCGATTGGGGAAACAGCTTGTCAGTGTTTTCAATGGAATTGGTGATGGTTTGATAAAGTGGAGTGGTTTCGGTGTTTCGCTTGCTTTGGTAGCTTCTACTCAGTTCGAAGAGCATGGAGTACAGGACACGGGTATAGTTTGCCATCTCCGGACCTGCTTTTTCCGCCACATCCTGTAAAATTTCCCGTTCCCTTGCCGGAACGTGGATGGGAAGCTTATGGGCTTTTTTATAGTCTGCGACCTGCGCAGACAGCCCCATACGTTTTACAAAGAGAGAGACCAGCTGATCATCTATGGAATCGATCTGCTCTCTGATGTCATTCAGTTCCATGTATATGCCTCCTAAAATATGCCTTCGGAAAGACAAATATCAAAAATAGCAATTGCAGCTGCCGCTTCAATAACCGGTACAGCCCGGGGAACGATACAGGGATCGTGGCGACCTTGCACGGTAAGTGATTGCTCTTTCAGCTCCGCAAGGTTTACAGATTGCTGCATTTTGGCGATAGATGGCGTAGGCTTTATGGCGGTTCGGAATATCACAGGCATACCTGTGGTAATACCGCCTAAAATGCCGCCGGCGTGGTTGGTAACGGTTTGTACCTTTCCGTCTTTTACAGTGTAGGCATCGTTGTTTATACTTCCCGAAAGGTCGCTGCCGGCAAAACCGGAACCAAATTCCAGACCTTTCACAGCAGGAATGCCGTATATTATCTGCGCCAGCTTTCCTTCAACACCACCAAACATAGGTCCTCCCAGTCCGGCGGGCAGACCGGTGATGAAGCATTCGATAATACCCCCTACACTATCACCTTTATTATGAGCTTCCGCAATTGCTTCTTGCATTTTTTCACCGGCATCGAGATTCAACACGGGGAAATCCTTGTTAATTGCATCGAGATCCGGATGGATCTGATCAAGTTGCAGCGGTTCGTCGGCAACCCCAGCAATTGCAAAAATGTGAGCGCTAATGCGGATTCCTTTGCGTTCCAACCATTGTTTACACAAACCACCGGCGATACACAGAGGCGCAGTCAGCCGACCGGAGAAGTGACCGCCACCACCAACGTCCTGGTAGCCTTTATATTTGACCTGCGCAGGGTAGTCTGCATGTCCGGGACGAGGGCAATCTTTAAGCTCTGCATAATCACCGGAACGTGTATTGGTGTTACGAATCATAGCTGCGATGGGCGCGCCGCAGGTAAAACCGTCTACAATGCCGGAAAGAAATTCAGGTGTATCTGCTTCTTTTCGAGGGGTGGTGTAAGCTTTTAGACCGGGTGCTCTGCGATTTAAAAAGGTTTGGAGTGCTTCCGTATTAACGGGCAGCCCTGCGGGAATCCCATCCATAGTCATGCCGATTGCAGGACCATGGGACTGACCAAAAATGGAGAGTTTCAGCATCTCACCGTATGTACTGCTCATAACGACCTCCTAATGCTTGATATTCCTGCCAAAATGTGGGATATGACTTCGTAACACAATCGGCGCCCAGTATGGTGATTGGGCCGGTTGCTTTGGTTGCGGCGATAGCAGCTGCCATTGCAATCCGGTGATCCCGGACAGCATCAATGGTGCAGTCGTGATATTGCCCGGGAATTACTGTTAGTGTGTTTTCTGTGGCAGTAGCTGTGGCACCTAATCGGTTCAGCATTTCACACACACTTGCCACACGGTCAGACTCTTTCAGCCGTAAGCGGGCAATATCGGTAAATACTGCGCCTTTTTTTGCACCGAATACTACCGCAAGAATAGGGACTAGATCGGGGATATCCGCCGCGGATATCTGAGGCATTTCTTCTTCGCTTTTCAGTATTTCAGCGATTGCCCGATCGCCCTGGGGGGACTGTTCGTTTAAATTGGTAACTTCTACGGGATTATCCAGGGCTTTTGCACCCAGAAAGAAGGCAGCATTGCTCCAATCTCCCTCAACGGTAATATTAGCAGGAGAGCGGAGAGGGAAACATCCGTGGATGCGGAAGTTATCGGTGGTTAAGCCAAAGATTTTCAGGGCTTTCTTGGTTATTTCTACGTAGGGTCTGGATTCCAATTTGCCGACAATGTTGATTTGACTTTCACCTTGCATAAGTGCAGCAGCAAACATAAGACCGGAAATAAACTGACTGGAAACGCCGCCACTGATATTATATTCACCTGGGCGTAATTTGCCGGTGATTTTAACGGTATCTTCTGTGGGGCGGGATAGGGCGCAGCCCATACGTTCCAGTTCCTCCCACAGGGGAGAAAGGGGGCGGTGTGGAAGCCTGCCTTCCGTCTGAATGATGGTCTTTACCCCAAGTGCGCAGACGATGGGCAGAATAAACCGAAGGGTTGATCCGCTTTCACCGCAGTTCATCACCGCTTCTTCTGGTACTTTTTCAGTGGGTGTAACACGATAACCTTTATCTGTGCGGTGAATCCTACTACCAAGAGCGTTTAAGCAGCGGACAGTGGCTTCAATGTCTTCGTTGGTCTGGGGACATTCCAAAAATGTTGGGGCATCAGAAAATGCTGCGCAGATCAGTAGTCTGTGGGCTTGCGACTTGGATGGGATCGCTTGGACAGTTCCGCTAAGTTGTTTGGGAAAAATGGTAATATCCATATTACAGTCCTTTTTCAATAAATGCTTCAAGCTGCTCTACCTTTGTGGGGATAATCGAGCAGTCGCCGATCCGGTTTGGGATGATGAGATTGACCATGCTTCCTGTGCGTTTTTTATCAGAGAGGGCAGCGGCGAATAACTGATGCGCTGTAAAGTATGTTTTCACAGGAAGCAGGAATTTCCTCAAAACAGTTGTCAGTTCCTGATAGATTTCGGGGCAACCGCTCTTAGCTACAATTGCCATACCCATGGCAACTGCCTGTCCGTGGGTAATGGAGAAGTTACTGCATTTTTCTATGGCATGACCGATTGTGTGGCCCAGATTCAATTTTTGTCTTTCTCCGTTATCAAATTCATCCTGCGTAACAATATCTCTTTTTAAGGTTACACAGCGGCTGATAACAAATGCTTTATCGAATCTCAAACCTTTTTCAGACAAGTGAGCAAAGAGCGTTTTATCGTACAAAACACCATATTTGATGACTTCTGCGCAACCATCGCAAAAAATACTCTGAGGCAGAGAGTCCAATACATCCATATCACACAAAACAAGACAAGGCTGATAGAACGAACCTACAAGATTTTTCCCGGCAGGCAGATCAATAGCAGTTTTTCCACCCACAGAAGAATCTACCATAGCCAGCAGGGTAGTGGGGACTTGGATGTAGTTGATTCCCCGTAAGTAAGTAGCTGCTGCAAAGCCGGTCATGTCGCCGGTTACACCGCCACCCAGCGCCAATAATGCATCCGCTCGGGTCAGCTTGTTTTCTGCTAAAAAGTTTAAAATATTTAGATATGTATTGGCGTTTTTACTGGATTCGCCGGCAGGAAATACATAGTTTATGACTTCAAAACCGGCACTTTCCAGGCTGCGTTCGGTTCGGTATCCATAAATAGGGTAAACATTGCTATCACTGATGATTGCTATCTTACAGCTATTTTTTAGTGTTTTTTTCAAATGTTCACCCAGGTCTGGCAACAGACCGTAGCCGATGATCACATCATAGCTTTGGGATGCATTTACAGAAATGGTGTTCATCCGTCAACTTCCTCCTTGCGTTTGCGACCTTCGTCCAAAAGCTGAATCAAAGCTGCTGCATCTTCACGAAGCAGAGCATCTTTGTATTGGGTAAGGTTTTGGATATAAGTGTCCAGCTCAAACAGGACGTTGTTCTTATTGGAAAGAAACAGTTCTGCCCACATTTTGGAATTCAGCCAAGCCACCCGTGTCAAATCTTTGTAACTGCCGGCAGAAAAACCCTTGTGCTGTATCGCAGTGGGGGATTTTATGAATGCGTTACTGAGAATGTGAGGCATTTGAGAGGTAAATGCGATTATTTTGTCATGTTCAGCGGCGTCTGTGACAGAGAAAGAACCAAATTTGCAGGGCTCTAAGGCATCCACTGCCCGTTGGAGAAGCTCCGGATCATCAAAGCGGGGCGGTATCAATACCATAGGCGCGCCTTGGAACAGGTTGGATCGGCTGTACTTAAAACCGGAATTATGGGATCCTGCCATGGGGTGACCGCCAATAAATGTAAAACCGTGTTTTTGGGCAAGAGGGAAACAGCGATTGCATATTTCCTGCTTGATACCACAGCAATCTATTACCAGGGTGTTGGGAGTAATCACATCGACGTGCTGTTCCAACCATGTTGTCGAACCCTCTGCATAGATGGCAAGCAGAAGAAGTTCGCAGGCGGGAATTGTGTGGCGATCCAGAACGCCATGAACCACGCCGGCAAGCTGGGCAAACCCAAGCATATTGGCATCCTGTTCACAGGCATAAACTGTGTGACCGGATTTGGCATACGCCCGGGCAAGAGATCCGCCGATCAATCCTAGACCCAGGATTCCAACATTCATTGCAATACCTCTCTGATCTGATTGATCTGTCTGTTAAGATTTTTGAATTGCTCCGGCGTGAGTGACTGTGCACCGTCACACAGGGCGCAGGAGGGGTTGTTGTGCACTTCCAGCATAATGCCGTCTGCGCCGGCAGCAGCCGCAGCAACCGCCATGGAGGGCACCAGTGCGGAACGTCCGGTTGCATGACTGGGATCGACTATCACAGGCAGGTGGGTCAGTTCGTGAAGCACAGGAACGGCAGACAGATCCAGCGTATTGCGTGTATAGGTCTCAAAGCTGCGGATACCGCGCTCGCAGAGGATAATATTCTCGTTACCCTCGCTCATAATATATTCTGCGCTCATCAGCAGTTCTTGCAGGGTGTTTGCCAGACCCCGCTTTAAAAGGATCGGTTTTCTCGTTTTACCAAGTTCTTGAAGCAGGTCAAAATTCTGCATGTTTCTGGCACCCACTTGGATGATATCTACATCTTCAAACAGTTCCAGAGAACGGACGTTCATAATTTCCGTAATAATGGGCAGACCTGTTGCTTTTTTTGCCTCCAAAAGAAGCTGAATACCGGCATCCTTTAATCCTTGGAATGCATAAGGTGAGGTGCGGGGTTTAAAGGCGCCGCCGCGGAGTATGTTTGCGCCATATTCCTTTACGGATTCCGCTACCGAGATGATCTGCTCCCGGCTTTCCACAGAACAAGGTCCTGCAATCATGGCAAAGTGTCCACCGCCAATGTTGACACCGCCGCAGTTTATAATGCTGTCAGTGGGGTGAAACTTACGGTTTGCTTGTTTGAATGGTTCAGAGACACGCTTAACAGCTTCCACGATCTCTAAGCTTTTCAGCAGATCGATATCCACCCGACTGGTATCACCCACTAAGCCGTAGATCAGATATTCCTTACCTTGGGATACATGGACTTCCAAGCCCATGTTTTTCAACCAGTTTAACAGGTGTTCCGCCTGTTGCGGCGTGGTTCCTTGCTTTAATACTGCAATCATAAATAACATCTCCTAAAACAAAAAATACCGCACAGCAGCGAACTGTGCGGCGATGGGAAATACAACTAACAGAAAATAAATGCAGCACAAATCGCTATTACTTTTTATAGGCAAAAAAGTAATAGTAACCAAAAAAGTAAGTTGCTGCATTTACAGTGTTGACCATGATAGGCCTCCTGTTTTGAATATAGTCTAAATATATCACGGCATTTGTTTTTTTGCAAGGGGAAAATATAAAAAATTTGAATGAAAAAAGCAAAGGACGCACAATGCACGTCCTTTGCAGTCATTTATTCGGTGATTGTAAAGGTTTGATTGTGCACCAATCCGCTATTAAAATATATTTCCAAATTATATTCACCTGCCATAGTAGGCATAGCAGGCAAGTTTAATTTGCAATAGGTCATGGGCCACATATCTTTCCAGGAACTCGTTTGAGAGGATGCATAGAGAATCTTGCCATCCTGATTCCGTGTAACAAACAGGATTGTAACTTCTTCATCCGGTGCACGGTACAATTTTTGGAATTTAACCAAAAAAGATGCTGATTGACCGGCCTTGAAGGTAGTGGTGTAGTCATCATTACTCAGGTCATAGCGTCCCCAACCCTCCCGGCTGGGCGTTCTGCACATGGAAAATTCCAGATCCTCAGCCTTCGCCGTAAAGGAATCAAATTCCTTGGTGAAAGGAGTTGCATCACCGGTTTTTATAAGATTCTGCGAACCGAGAAGCACGTTACCTTTAATGTCCTCCAATTGAATTCGATAGGTTGCATTGGGGACAACAGGGGAGATAACTGCAGTGTTCGTATCGCAGGCCAGTGTAGCTTCATTATCTACACCGATAATGCTATATCGCAGCAGCCAACCGTCTTCGGTGATCTCCTGACTTGGAGACCAATGAAAGATCAGCTTGTTGGGGTCGGACGCATCAGTGGTAAAGTTGGCGGCGGTGATGGCGTTTGCGGATACTGTGGTGGCTTGACCGATGCTCATACCTGCGGCTTTTACTTCAATGGTGTATCCAGCGGTATGATCCAGATCCTGGAAGGTTGCTGTGGTGTCCGCGGTGATGATGGTCTGATTGTAGGTGTCATTGAAGCAATGGACAGACCAGCTTTCAACCGAAATGCCTTCTGGGGCCTCCCATTTGGCAGTCAAAGTCCTGTTTTCACAGTTGGTTACGCGAAGATTTTCCGCTTTGATCAGTTCGCGGGGAGTGAAATTGA
>JBGVON010000044.1:0-2288 GCA_045126495.1 Faecousia sp. | reverse complement strand
CCTCTTCCCTTTCCTCCAATTGTATGGTATAATGATAAAAACATAAATTGTTGTTTACGGCTTTGTGAAATGGCGGGCCTTTCGGCCCGCGCGCCCCGCAGGGGCGCAATTAGCTCCCTCTGACGAGGGAGCTCAGTCTGTCAAAAAACTTCCAATAAGCCCCTGTTTCTGGTATAATAAAGGAAACGGGGGTGTTTTCATGGAAGACTGGAGAAAAGACGCACGGAAGGAACCTATAATCATTGATATTGACTCATTAGTGCCGGCAGATCATCTTCTGCGGAAGATTGAAAAAGTAATGGACTACGAGTGGTTGTATGAACGGCTGGACCCATATTATTGCCACGACAACGGCAGACCGGGAACGGATCCTGTTGTACTAATCAAAATGGTACTGATTCAGCACCTGTTTGGCATACCCTCGCTGCGCCAAACGCATCGCGAGATTCAGGTCAATCTGGCATACCGTTGGTTCTTGGGCTATGGACTGCTGGACGATATTCCTCACTTTGCAACGGTGAGCTATGCCTTCTGCAAGCGTTTTCCGGATGAATTGACCACAGAGATTTTTGAGCATATCCTCAACAAGGCACTGAACAACAGAATGGTAGACCCCGGTACAATTTTCATTGACGGAACCCATATCAAGGCAAGTGCCAATAAGAAGAAGTACCAAAAGGAGCAGGTAAAGAAGGCAGCGAAAGTCTACTCCGGCCAGCTGCGCCGTGAAGTAAACGCAGAGCGTGAGAAGCTGGGAAAGAAGTCCATCGAGGATGACAGCGATAACAACGATCCGCAGAATCCCACCGGCGGTGGAACCACAGAAAAGACAGTATCCACGACCGACCCGGACTGTGGTATGTTTGTAAAAGGAGAGCACGAGCGACAGTTTGCCTATGAAGCGCACACAGCCTGCGACAGCAGAGGGTTTATTTTGGGTGTAGAAGTAACAGCTGGCAATGTACATGACAGTGTAGCCTGGGATAAGCTCTATGACGAAGTTACTCGCAAACACAATGTTCAGTTCGTGACGATGGATGCCGGATATAAGACCCCCTGGATTGCCAAGAAGACCCTGGATGATGGAAAAGTACCCATTTTGCCTTATACGAGATACAACGGAGACCAAGACAGATACAAGCCTTGGGAATACACTTATGATCCAGTAAATGACACCTACAGCTGTCCCAGGGGCGGTGTTTTAAGGCATACCACCACCGACCGGGATGGAAAAAGAACATATCGAAGCACTCCTGAAAACTGTAGAAACTGTCCCTGCAAAGAGAAATGTGGAGCGAATGAAAAGGGGCAAAAGTTATACACAACCCATATCTGGCAGGAGTATTTAGACCTGGTAGAACAGATACGCAAAACGGAGCGTGCAAAGAGGATTTATGCACAGCGCAAAGAAACGATTGAACGTGTCTTTGCGGACGCAAAAGAGAAGCACGCGATGCGTTATACACACCATAGAGGCTTGGCCGCGGTCACAAGATGGGTCAGGCTTAAATATGCTGCCATGAATCTGAAAAAACTGGCAAATTGGAGTTGGAATAACTCCTTTTTCTCCACAATATGGTTGTTATTTGCCCCAGAATACGCTAAAACCCCCTGCTTTTGCGTAACAAAAGCAGGGGTTCTTTGACAGACTGGCAAGGGCGGGGTTTCCCCCGCCCTTGGATCATTTTATGAGCAATTCCGCAATTTCGATGGCATTGGTGGCTGCGCCCTTGCGCAGCTGATCGCCGCAGCACCACAGGTGCAGCCGCTTTTCATCCGTCAAGTCCGGCCGCAGACGGCCCACCAGCACCAGATCCTGATCGGAAGCGGTCAGAGGCATGGGATATTCCCCCGCCCCCAAATCGTCCAGCAGGCGGCAGCCAGGGGCGGCAGACAGGATTTCCCGGGCAGCATCCACCTCCACATGATCTTCAAAGCAAGTGCAGGCCGACACGCTGTGGCTGCGCATCACCGGCACCCGGACGCAGGTGCAGCTGGCGGTAAACTGGGGCAGATGAAGGATCTTGCGACCTTCGTACTGCAGCTTCATTTCTTCAGCCGTGTAGCCCAGCTCCTGCTCGCCGCCGATTTGGGGGATCAGATTATAGGCGATCTGGTAAGGAAATACCTGGGGCTCATATTTTTCGCCCCGGCTCAGCGCCAGGGTCTGCTGCTGCAGCTCTATTGGCCCCCCGATGCCCGCACCGGACACCGCCTGATAGGTAGACGCCGTCAGGGACACGATGGGCGACAGCGCCCGCAGAGGCGCAATGGCCGTCAGGGCAATG
>JBGVON010000043.1:0-7098 GCA_045126495.1 Faecousia sp. | reverse complement strand
AAAACGCTTGTCAGCATAGAAGCGTCTCTCATAAACATAGCTTCATTCACCGGCATAGCTGCAATCAGGCAATAACCCTCAACGAATTTGAAAACATACATATATTCTGCACTGACATCGTTGATACCGTCTACAATGTCGGCATTATATAACGCTGTTGCAGTTTGGCCTTGCTTCATCTCTCCCGGAGGATCAATGCCAATGGAAGAGATATGTTCGCCCGCATAGTCGTTATCAATAACCAAGCAGAGTTGTTCATCAAGCACTGCTACAAAACCACTGGTACCAACATGACGATTCTTGGTTACGTCAATTACAAACTCGTTAAGTATCGTATGGAACTGTTCGGCATCGTAACCCACCTGAATGAAGCCACCGTCTGTAAGATTCACAGCTGCGTATTTTCTCCATACAGTTTCATCCTTGCCTCTGGGCGAATAGTCCTGAACGAATGAATCCTGAACTTTTAGCACATCTACAAATTTTTTGGATTGTGCCTTGCTATTCATATCATAGTTGATGCTATCCGCTTCTGTGGAATTTTTGATAATGCCATTGGATGCAACAATATTGATTTCCTTGATACCGTATTTATCTGTAAGATCGGACAGAGAGACCGTCGGGTCCTTCTCATAATCCACTTTGACTTGTTCTGCAATTTCAAGAAGCTGGTGGTTAGATTTCAATCTTACCGCCGCCTCAACGTCGTTAATAGCAACCGTAAACACTTTCTGTGTTTCAATCTGTGCCATTCCGTTCTGGAGAATCAGCGTAAACGTGCTGGTAATGAGATAGGCAATCACAATGCAGCTGAGAAGTCTTCGCTGAAAAGTATGAGCGATGCCTTCGGAGGTTTTCTTTCTGAAAAAGCGCTCGCGACTAAAAAGAGAAACCAGAATGATAGATACCCCAACGGCGATGGCATTACCGAGCATCATTGGAGATGTAGCGCCCTTGACAAATTCGAAGGCCTGTGAGGAATTATCCATATTGGTCAGGAAGATCAAAATCATATGGATAACTTCGCACACCACGGCGATACATACACCGTAACTCCAGGTGGGCTTCTTGTCGTCAAACATCAGTTTTCTGAGTCCTGCTGCCATAAAACCGGCAAGAATCGTTGCAAGGCTGCAGGCAACCTGCGAGTAGGTACCGGCGCCCCAGTAAACAGAGAACCAACGGTAAAGGCCGCCAATCAGGCCGGAAATAATGCCGGCAGGCGCACCGAAAATGAGACCGGCAGACAGCGGCGCCGCATCGCGAACATTGACCGTTGTGCCAAGCCATTCAACACCGTAGCTTGACGCAAAAGCGGAAACGCTGCCAAATAAAAGGCCAATAATAATCTGCTTTGCCATAGAAGGCAGTTTCTTTGCAGCTGTGTATTTATCTGCCAGGTAAACACCCAGCACAAGTGCACAATTTAAAAGAACGGGAATTGCTAATCTCACAAAGGCCACCTCCTTAACCAAGTAATCCAAACAGTGCCTGGATCGCATTAGAAACTGCATCACCAAGGACACCAACCGCTAACAGCAAAATCATATACATAAACATGCTGCCTTTACTGATAGAATCTCTTGTAATGCTGTAATAGAAATTAAACTGTCCACGAAAGTTGTCTTCGCGACTTTGATTCCATTGATAGGTGATCACATTCTCCATAGGATAATCCGAAGGGAGATATTCCTTATAGAGGTTTTCTTCCAATCGACGAATGCGGTAACAACCAGAATCGCTCAGTTCGTAGTTTTCATCAACAGAAATCGTAATTGCTGTTTTATTCAGCTTTTGCCGATGAAACATACCGATACGGGTGATCTCTTCAGGCAAAAGTCTGGATTCGTTAATGCGGATGGAATAACCGTACTTTTCGGATACCACCGGGGTTGTGATCAGGTCACGCAGTCGCTCCAACACATTTCCCACATCAACATAGGGCTTAAAAATCTCATCCAAAGATTTATGGGGCATACGCCAAATAAAGTAGGCTTCATCGTTGTCGAGGAAGGGTTGTAACTCCTGCAGATCGATACGAATTAGAGTTCCGTCGGATAAGGACTCCGCTTGGAAGCTTTTGGTGCTGATATGTACAATATCCACTGTTTTGCCATTATAGGCGATCTCCGAAGTATGCTGATTCTTCTTATAGTCCACAATACAAGCAGCGCTGAATATTGCCTGGAGTATTTTGGTGTTATCAAAGGAAAGGGAAACATCTTCAATCTCTTCCTTCGAAACAAAAAACGGCACATATACATTCAGCGATTTACTCGCCTTAATACCCCGTATGTGAACGGCAATATCCACATAGCTCTTGCCTTTGGGATTCAGCCAGTCGTTAATGTGGATCGTGCTGGTATCGTCTCCATCGATCCATACAGCCCAGCCATCATCGGCAAATTTTCTTTGTTTCTTGGGCATTTTGATTCTCCCTTACACGAATATCTTCTCTCCGGCTACGAATTTCGCCGTAATGTTCTTTTCATCCAAGCCCAGATAAACCGCGCGCTCCATTCGTTCCGCAAGATTCAGCTGCTGGGGATGTACAAGAACACTGTCGTCCAGTATGACTGCGTCAAACTCGTAGCCTTCCTCAAAGCTGCCAACCTTGCCGAAGAACGCGCCGCCGCCCTTGGTAGCTAAATAGAATGCTTCCGGGAATACCAGCGGCTTGAAGGATTCATCCACCATGCGGAAATACATCTTGGATACCTGAATCGCATCGGTGATGGCTCTAAAAATGGAGTCACTGTGACCACCGGCGATATCGCTGCCAAGGCCAATGTGCAGGCCTCGATCCATATATTTGCGGATCGGCGCAATACCGGAGGTAAGATTCATATTGGACGCAGGACAGTGGGCAACAAATACGCCATTATTTCGCATCAGTTCCACTTCCTCTTCCGTTGACCAGACACAATGTGCCATTACCGTTTTCACATCGGTGTCAATATCATCGTTCTTTCCGAAGAGGTCATAGTCATTATAGGAGTCTCCGTAGAAGGGATCTTCCGGGCGGAGAAATTTCACAAATTCAATTTCGCCCTTGCTCTCAGATAAATGAGACTGCACAGGAATACCGTAAGCCATTTGAATTTCCCGAAGCTCTTCCATCAACTTATCGGTACAACAAGGGATAAACCGAGGAGTCAAGATCGGTTTTGTGTTCTTAAATTTATCCTTCACGGCATTGATCCAGCCGAATGTGGTATATGCCGAGATCTCCGCACTGTCCTCTGTCAATGCCTCGCTGGCCTCTCTGTCCATATTAACCTTGCCAACATAGCTGACAAGACCACTTTCTTCCATCAGCTTCATGAGAAGCTCGGTAGCATAGCGATGGCGGGTTGCAAAGATGCAGGCTCTTGTGGTTGCACCAGTTTTTAAGGCGTCCACGAACATACTGTATGCTTTCTCGGCATATTCCAGGTTCTCATACTTTTCCTCTTCGGGGAATGTGTACCGATTCAGCCAATCCATCAACTCCAGGTCCATGCACATTCCGCGGAATGCGTACTGGGGCGCGTGGACATGCAAATCCACCATACCCGGGAAAATCAGCGAATCGCCATAATCATAAAGCGGCAAGGAGGCATATTCTTCCGGCAAAGTGTCAAACACACCTTTTGAAATACCACCCACGCAAACAGCATACGCATTTTCGTGCAGATCCAGTTTCTGGGGGTTGATTGCCTGGCATATATTGCCTTTGATAACAAAGCTATGATCCATAGTATCCTCCTTTGGAATATGTAAGTGTAGCTATTGGCTTTAAGCAGATTGGCATTTATTTTTCTTTCCTAGACGATCCAAACCGAAGAACAAGAATCCGACAACAGCAAATGCGGCGGAAAGGATTCCGATCCATACCAAAACACCGCTGACACCCTGTGTCTCCAGATTCACAAAGAAATAGGGATAGATCAGAGGGGTGGTTGTGGTGGGAATCAAAATAGAAGCGTCAAACTTCAAAATGATTGCATGGATCAGAAGGAAGATTACATAAGCAAGCGGAAATGCGATGGAAGCGATAGGATAATACCACTTTACCTTTTTACGCTCATAGAACAAGAACCAGTCAGCGATGTACAGAATGGGAAGGGCAACGTGGAAAAGAAGGCTGCCAACGTGCCAGTTTGCCTGAGGATCACGGCCTTCTGCGCCCGCAAGCATGATGTTGAATACAAGGAAGGTAAGTAAAATTCCGAGCATTCCGATAAACTTCAGCATAGGAACAGCAGAAACAAAGCTGTCTTCTTTTTTCTTTGCGGTCTGAATCAGTCCGGCGAGCATAACACCGATGCAAAGGAAGTTGCTGATGTTCGTAAAGTGGACATAGAAATCCCAACGGATTACGCTGACATTGTCGAAGATGCCAAGGCTTGCAACGAGGCCTACAAAGCCCAGCGTTACATAGATGGTTTGGTAAATTAACTGTGCTGTTCTGTTTTTAATCATGATTTTTCCGCCTTTCAAGAATTTTTATTTATTGCATTTTGCTTTGATGGTAAATGAAACCCGAAATTGCGATGCAATGCATATTGCCGTTTTACTATTTTAGAGGTCTCCGTATAAAAAGGTGCAGGCCCCTCAAATTCAGTATCGCCGACGGTCATATCGGCCCGAATCGCGGAATCGTAAATGGATCTTCCGAAAAAGGGGATCTTGATTTTCGCCAAATGTGTTAAAAATCTTGCGTGGTACTCCACCTCTGCTGCAAAGGAATAGACCGATGTATTTCCCGTGTGGGTTGCGAGGATCGCCAAAGCCTCTTGCTCGGTTAAGTCCCCCTGCCCTTCAAGGTATATGTATTCATTATCGCAAACAACATGCCCCGCCGCCTTGTTCAGTGCTTCCATAAAGCGTGGGAGTCTCGCCAGCTTTGCAGAGGTTTTATATGAGATGCTCCTCTGAACAATTTCTTTATAAAATTCGGGAACTTTAAGTCGTCCCTCATTCGCATAGGAGGCAATCGTTTTTACATATCTATCCGCCACCAGATACGCGCCCTCAGACTGGGGATTTTTGAAATACCGTTTCAGTGCTATATGGTGCCGTTGACCCCTATAAGCCACTACACGATTGATCTCAGCATTCAATTTCTTTCTATTTTCATCGGAAGGATCTGCAAGACAATCAAGCAGCCTTTCGGTGTCAAATGCAATGAAAGATATTGTCACGCCCGGCATATCGCCATCTGCAGGTGAACCATCCTCCGCGTCGTGCTCTTGCTCTCTCAGTTTCAAAAGGCTATAGGTATCATCGTTATCGTTTGGAACGGCATACAGAAACCAATCATCAAAAAACTTGCTGCAGGCAAGCCGTTCTCCCTTTGAATCCAGAAAATCAAGAACACCCTTTGTTGCCAGTATATTTGCTAAAGATTTATTGACCATATAAAATCCGTCAGGGGTTCCGACAATATCGGCATTCTCAATGCTCACATCGCGGAGCAACAGACGAAACACTTTTGGAATGTTCTTATCCGGCATTTTCTTCCTCCTGCAATGAATAAGTACAACAAACCTATTTTAACTTTTACATTATATTATTGGGGGTATGACAAACCTCTTACAAGCAGAAAGAACCACGCGCAGGCTGACACCTGGCGTGGCTTCTCTGAATATGTTATTAAGTTCTTTTTGTCCAAAGTAATCCGCAAGTTCCTTCTGCCCAACTATATTGGGACATATATTCACCGCGGAACTCAGGTTTACCGGTTTTTAAGTATGCGTAATAATCACAGTCCAATTTTTCAGGATTCAGAGAGTAATAATAATTGTTCCTCTCAAAAATATCCTCTACACCCACGGCTTCCAGGGACTGGCGCAAATCACGGAACAGCTGGTGGATATAGTTCTGGTTCTTTTGATCCTCGTCATTTTCCCAAAGCGCAACACCTATCTCGGCCACTGTAACACCTGCACCGTTTCGATCCACCAAAAAAGCGAACAACTCCTTGGTTTTTGAACGCTTAAAGGCAAGCTTCTCGCCTCTTGCATAGACCTCAAAAGTGCCAAAACATTTTACAGACAGAGGCTTTTGATTTTTCCGGATGCCTTTGATATTATTGATCTCCGCCTGAACATCCTTAGCGGACACGGGTTTCAGCAAATATCCGGAAGCATGGAGCTTGAAAGCCGGGATTGCGTACTCCTCATAACCGGTGCAAAATACGATTTTGCAATCCGGGCAGGCATCGATGATTTTTTCAGCAAGAGTCAGGCCGCCCATACCACGCATATTGATATCCAGAAAGGCAATATCCACTGAATTTCCCCTCACAAAGTTGAGGGCTTCATCACAGTCGGAAAACTGAAAAACATCAGCGATATCAGGGGATGCTTTGATTGCTGATACCAAAGCGCCAAGCATCAATATTTCATCATCAACAGCTAGCGCAATCATTGCTTTACCTCCTTTGGAATTTTAATCAGAACGGTGGTACCGACACCTTCTGTGCTTTCGATTTCAAGGATTCCGTTTACCATCGCATGCAGTCTTTCGTGAATATTACGGATGCCGACATGCTTTCTGTCATCCAACAATTTGCTGGTATTGAAGCCAACTCCGTCATCCTCTACGGATACACAGTAATGCGTATCTGTTTCATAAGATACCACCCGGATCGTTCCGCCCTTAGGCAACTTCATTAAGCCGTGTTTGATGGCATTTTCCACGATTGGCTGAATGGTAAGGGCAGGGATATGGAAATCGTTTGAGTCCATTTCAAAAGAAAATGTCATGTCCGGGAATCGCACATTTTCAATGCTGATGTAATGGCGAACGTGCTCCATTTCCTGTGACATTAAAATTGGCTTAGGATTATCCAGTTCTCCGAAATTACCGCGCAGGTATTTCGCAAAGTTATGAACCAGTTCGCCAGCCTTCGGGGGATCGATGCTGCAAAGCTGTTCAATGCTGCCCAAGGTATTGTAAATAAAGTGCGGGCGGATTTGGCTCATCATAGTAGAAATTCTGCTTTCGGTAAGCTCCGCATTAAGTACAATTTTTTCGGTCTCCAATTCTTTCGCTTTTGAAAGTGCATTAATGCCGTTAGGTATAACTTTAAGCACGACAACCATTGCTACA
>JBGVON010000042.1:0-7551 GCA_045126495.1 Faecousia sp. | reverse complement strand
TATGAGGATGGCATCTGGATCCTCAATGACGAGGTCTGCAAGCCCGGCGATGACATCAATCTCATCATTGGCAATGACGATACCATTGTTGACTTTGAGATTACCAACAACCGTCCCGACTGCTACTCCATTATCGGTCTGGCGCGGGAGGCTGCTGCTGCATTTGCGTTGCCTATGAAACACCATGAGCCCGTGGTTAAGGGCAGCAACGCCGGTTCTATGTATGATATGCTGGATGTAGAGGTGCCGGCAACAGAGCTTTGCAACCGTTACTCCTCCCGAATGGTGGCAAATGTTAAGATCGCACCCTCTCCTAAGTGGCTGCGGCAGCGTCTGCGCGCCAACGGCGTGCGACCCATCAATAACATTGTGGATATTACCAACTACGTGATGCTGGAATACGGTCAGCCCATGCACGCTTTTGACTATCGCTATGTAGGCTCCGGCAAGATCGTTGTCCGGGAAGCCCAGGAAGGTGAAACACTTACTACACTGGATGGCAATGTTCGAAACCTGAAACCGGGTATGCTGGTGATTGCCGATGAAGATAAACCCATCGGTCTTGCCGGCATTATGGGCGGTGAAAACTCCGAAATTCTGGACGACACCACCACAGTCGTCTTTGAATCCGCTAACTTTAACGGCACTTCCATTCGTCAAACCGCTTTGGCGCTGGGTATGCGTACGGAATCCTCCGGTAAGTTTGAGAAAAACCTTGATCCCATGATGACCGTTCCCGCCGTGCAGAGAGCCTGTGAACTGGTAGAACTGTTACAGTGCGGTGACGTGATGGACGGTATTATCGACATCGTAAACTATGTACCCACACCAAAGACCCTGCCGTTGGAGGTTGAAAAAATCAATCGCTTGCTGGGTACTACCATTTCCCGCCAGCAGATGGTGGAATATCTAAACCGCTTGGAGATTGCTGTTGAGGGCGACAATATCCTTGTTCCCTCCTGGCGTCCCGATCTGAATCTGATGGCGGATATTGCCGAGGAAGTAGGCCGTTCCTATGGCTACAATGAAATCCCCACCACAGATTTTAAAAACTCCACACAGGGCGGTTATACCCCCGCTATGGAGTTGGAAACCATCGGTGGTCGTCTGTGCCGCGCTTTGGGTTACAGTGAGATCATCACCTATTCCTTTGTCTCCCCCGCTATTTTCGATCAGATCCGTCTGCCTAAGGATTGTGCTCTGCGCAACGCCCTGCGTATCCAGAACCCCTTGGGTGAGGACACTTCCATCATGCGTACTACCGCATTGCCCTCTATGCTGGACATTCTGTCCCGAAACAACGCTTATCACAACAAAGCAGCGAAACTCTACGAATTAGCTAAGATCTATCTGCCCGTAGAAGGCGAAACACTCCCCACCGAGCCTAAAATGCTGGTGCTGGGCACCTATGGCGCCGGCGAAAG
The DNA here is from genome assembly GCA_045126495.1 of Faecousia sp. Classification (GTDB taxonomy): domain Bacteria; phylum Bacillota; class Clostridia; order Oscillospirales; family Oscillospiraceae; genus Faecousia. The sequence continues at coordinate 6,127 of JBGVON010000042.1, read as the reverse complement.
CTTCTTCACCATCAAGGGCGAGCTGGAAGCCATTCTTACAGGTCTGCGTATGCCCAAGGCAAGCTACACCGCTGATAAGTGTAACCCCACTTTCCATCCCGGTCGCTGCGCCAAGGTGAACATCGCAGGTATTGATGTAGGTTATATCGGACAGATCCATCCTCTGGTGGCTGCAAATTACGGTATGGACAGTGAAGTATACTGCGCACAGATCAATTTCACCGCTTTGCTGCCCTTGCGTAAACCCGAGCCCACCTACACTCCCCTGCCCAAGTACCCTACCGTCTCTCGGGATCTGTCTGTTGTGTGCGACGAAGAGATCACCGTTGCTCAGGTGGAAGAAGTAATGGAAAAAGCTGCCGGAAAACTGTTGCGGAGCATTCGGTTGTTTGATATCTATCGCGGCGCCGGTGTTCCTGAGGGCAAAAAGAGCCTCGCATTCTCCATGGAGCTGCGCGCCGATGACCGCACATTGACAGATACCGATTCTGAACAGGTAGTTTCCAAGGTGCTAGACGCATTAAAATCTAATCTTGGCATCACACTTCGTTAAATTTTATTGAATTTTCCCGGAAATACTTTACAGGGACAAAAAAATAGTCTATAATGTCTTCATTATCAGGAAGGAGGTCATGGCACTATGGATAACAATCAACGTACCATCAAGTTTACAGTTCCCACCGAAGAAAAGGAAAATATGCACACAATTCTCCGGAGTGTCTTTGACGCTCTCAACGAGAAGGGATACAATCCCATCAACCAGATCGTAGGCTACCTGCTCACAGAAGATCCCACCTACATCACCAATTACAACAATGCCCGCAGCAAGATTTGTAAGATCGATCGTGATGAACTGATGCAGGATTTGGTACGCTGCTATCTGTTTGACAAAACCTGATCCTGACGGGAGGCTTTTGCCACCGCAAAAGTCTCCCGATCTTATTTTGAGTTTGAGGAGGTCACTATGTCTGAGGGTTTGACTTATAAAGGCCATCCGCTGATGCGTAAGGACAATTTAGTTTACTACGGATCCATGGCTGACAGCCACATTGTAATGTTGCAAATACTGGAAACCAAGAAGGTAAATGATCTTGACATTGCTACCCGTGTCTCCGTACAGCTGCAATTAACAGATCCTGCTGCCAAGAGCCGCGACCGCGTAGTAAAAAAGAGCGAAAAGGCTGGTTTTTACACTGCCTTGGATGTTGGCTGTGTATGGCTGGAAAGAGCGCTGGCTGGTAAGTAAACAATTCTACCGACACAAATCGTGTCGGTAGTTTTTTTGTTATATTCTGCGATATTTGCAGCATACTAGCAAAAAAGGACGGTGTAGCTATGACCAGTCAAAAATGCGGGAAACAAAGTTTCCGGTTGGAAAATCCTCCTGTAATCACTGCTTGGGCAAGTGTCGCGGGCAAAAAAGAATCACAAGGACCTTTGGCAAAAACCTTTGATATAACCCAAACTGATTCCTATTTCGGTCAATCCACATGGGAACAGGCAGAAAAAAGAATGCAGCAACTGGCGCTGCAAAGATTAATGCAAAAAGCGGGTGTCCTCTCTAAGGATTTGGGCATGGTTTTTTCGGGAGACTTGCTGAATCAATGTATCGGTTCGTCATTTACTCTGCGGAACACCGGAATTCCGCACATTGGTCTGTACGGCGCATGCTCTACCATGGCAGAAAGTCTTTTGATGGCATCCATGGCAGTAGGAGGTGGTTTTTCCGATAATGTCGTGGCCATGACCTCCTCCCATTTCGCAAGCTCAGAACGGCAGTACCGCTTCCCCTTGGGATACGGCGGTCAGCGAACACCCACCTCCCAATGGACGGTGACCGGCTCCGGCGCGGCACTGGTATGCAGCAGTGGCAAAGGACCGAAAATCACGGCCTGTACAATAGGTACTGTAACGGATTTGGGCATCAAGGATGCCAACAACATGGGACCGGCTATGGCGCCGGCAGCCCTTGCCACCATTCGCGCCCACTTCAACGACTTAAAAACCGATGGCAATGATTTTGACCTGATCGTGACCGGTGATCTTGGACAGCTTGGCAAGGATGCCCTTTTAACAATGGCGCAGCGGGAAGGACTTGATATCGGCGGAAAGCTTACTGACTGCGGTACACTGGTTTTTGACCTTATCAAACAGGATGTGCACGCCGGAGGTTCCGGCTGCGGTTGCAGCGCCATCACCCTGTGCGGTTATTTACTGGATAAATTGTCAACCGGAAAATTGAAAAAAATTCTGTTTTGCGGAACCGGTGCGCTTCTATCCCCTGTTTCAACCCAGCAGGGTCTTCCCATTCCCGGTGTTTGCCATGCGGTTTCCATTTGCGGAGGTTAATGTATGGATTATTTAAAAGCGTTTATCGTTGGCGGTATTTTTTGTGTCATAGGACAGATTTTGATCGATAAGACAAAACTCACCCCTGCGCGAATTTTGGTAAGTTATGTGGTTATTGGTGTATTGATGGGTGGCATAGGTATCTATAAACCCATTGTTGACTTTGCCGGTGCCGGTGCAACTGTACCGCTAACCGGATTTGGATACAATCTTGCAAAGGGTGTTAAGGAAGCAATTGCTGAAAGCGGGTTTTTAGGTGTTTTTACCGGTGGGTTAAAAGCTACGGCAGGTGGTATTGCTGCTGCGATTACCGCCGGACTTTTGGCCAGTTTGATTTTCAAACCAAAGGATAAATCCTGAAAAACTACGCATACTACCAAGGGCTAACCCAAAAGATATAAACGGAGGAATTCACTATGAATAACAAGAACCAGAACAACAATCAGAACCAGAACAACAATCAAAATCAGAACAACAACCAGAATCAGAACAACAATCAGAATCAGAACAAGAACTGCCGCTAAGGCAAACCGCCGAAGGGATTTCCCTTCGGCGGTAAAAATTACAGTACATCAACAAATTGATTTGTGCAGAAAAAGTAGAGTTTTGCAGACTTTACAGGCATTTGATAAATCCGTTCCAATGCGTTGGCATATGCTTTTACCTGTTGGATATACTGTCCGGCAACAGTGGGAAGTGTTTGGTCTGTTACGTAATCTGTCTTAAAGTCCAACACCGTGATTCCATCTGCTTCCAGCAGAGCGCAGTCCACCACGCCTTGCAGTAAGATTTGTTCCCCAACGGCATCCGGATAATATTTATCTGCTGCATCCAACAAAGAGAACTTAAATTCGCGCAGAACATTACTGCTGTTTCGTAGCTTTTTGCCCAGTGGTGTACTAAAAAACGCTAATAATTTCTCGCAATCTGCCATCTCCGCCTGCTCATGGGAAATTCGTTGCTCCTCAACCATACGATGGATATCCTGACGGATACTATTTAAATCACCACAGGCCGAAAAACGAATGTACTGCATGATACTGTGGATCGCATTTCCATATGTCTTGCCTGTTTCTGTGTGAGAGCCGGGCTTTCGGAATGTAAAATGCCTCATTTCATCCGTACCATCGGCTATTTCTGTATCCAGCGTCCTGCCTTTTAATTGGGTCGCCGTTAATTTAGACGGTATTTCTGTTGCACGAGCACCGCCATAAATGTGGCGCAGTCCAGCAGAGATCTTATCTAAAATTTCCCTGGAAATTCCCTGTTGCGATTGGTCATCCTCGTTTCCTAAGGAACTGTTTTCCCCAGATACTTGAACAACGGAGATGTTCCACGGCGAATCAGACACCATCGTATGATCCGGCTGACCGGCAAGTTCAAAAAATGCACCTGCCTCAGTACGTGTCAATGCAGACCGAATCACCCATGCGCCCGGACAATCTGCCTCGGATGCCAGCAATTCGTTGCTGCTCATATCCAACCGCATGGCCATCTTTTGCAGGTTACCGGCAAGGTTTTTCAACGCATAAGTCATGATCAGTCGGTCTCTTGCCCGTGTCATAGCCACATACAGCACACGCATTTCCTCGGAAATGCTTTCCTTAATCATTCTTGTGGCAATAGCGCGTTTAGCAACTGTGGGATACCGCACCCGGTGCCGCGCATCTACGCAGCCAAGACCAAGTCCCAGATCCTTGTCGCAAAGTACCTGGGCATAAGCACTTTCCTGATTAAACCCTCTGGAAAGTCCACACAAGAACACCACAGGAAATTCCAAACCCTTAGACTTATGGATGCTCATAATGGTTACGGCTTTAACACTTTTCGCCGCCGTCGCATTGGCAAGTCCCCGTTGATCTGCGGCATCTAAAAATTCCAACAAGCGCGTCAATTCTTTCGGCCCTGCCGTCTCATAATCCGAAACGATCTGGAAGAAGCTTTGCAAATTGGCAAGTCTGTTTTCACCGTCCGGTGCTGCCGCGTAAATACTTAATAGCCCAGTTTGCGTATATATTGCCGAAAGAAGCTTCGTAACACCGGTAAATCTGGCGCAATTACGTAGGCTTTCTATTGTTTTTATAAAATTTATAGATTTTTCATCGGTGGCATTTTGTAGCAGTGTATACACATCAGATAGGCGGTCCTTTGATCGAAGTATTGCAAGATCTTCTGCCGTAAAGCCAAAAACCGGGCTGGTCAGCGTAGCAACCAAAGGAATATCCTGTAACGGGTTGTTGATAATCTGCAAAATTGCTCTGACTGTTGCGATTTCATCGCTTTGCAGCAGATTCGATCCATCGCCGGTAGTGCTGTGAATACCCCTAGCTTCCAAGGCATACTGAAATTCACCGCCAACCGAACCGGGGCTACGCAGCAAGATTACAATATCCTCCGGAGTTATCGGACGCAGTGTATCTTTATCTCTTACATAATGTCTTCCGTCCAGTAGCTCTACAATCTTCTCCGCGACAAATGTAGCTTCCTCAGCATATGTATCCGACTGCACATCAATACCGAACAGGGATACCTCCGCTTCTTCAAGAGGGATGTGGGGAATCCCTTCCCGAAGCATCTCTTCCTCACCGTAGGCAAGTCCACCCACAGAAGGCGACATACATTGGCAAAACACATCATTAACCGCGCTGATCACTCCCCCGGAAGAGCGGAAATTGTGACTGAGGAGAATCTTTCGTCCCTCTCCTGTACGGGCGGATTCCACCGATGAGTAGGCATTATACTTCTCAATAAAAATGCCAGGATCAGCCAGACGAAACTGGTAGATGGATTGCTTCACATCACCAACCATAAAACAGTTTTGCCGCTTTTCTGTCAATGCACTGAAAATGGCATCCTGAATACCGTTGGAATCTTGGTATTCATCTACCAAAACCTCCCGAAACCGATCAGCAATCTCTCCTGCTATAACGGTAATACCCGATCGCTGTTTACCTAAAAGCAAATCCAGCGTTTTATGCTCCAAATCACTGAAATCCAGAATTGCCCTACCCTTTTTCAGCCGCTGATATTCTGCGGAAAAGGTTCGTACCAATTCTACGAGACCCCTTGCCGCCTTAACAGATGCGGAAAGATCCTCCAAGACACGGTCACTTTCATCAGCAAAACTCCGAAGGCGCTTAGAAAGCCCCTCCTTGCAGGCATTGCGAATGGCTTTCATTTGCTCAGCAAGCTGTAAATCACTGCATTTTTTTGAAAAAGTCAGTCTTCCGTAGTCAATTTCCTTGTTGTGAACAATTTCATCCCAAGTTCTGCTATCATATAGCGCCTGCAACTGAGAAACCGTCTGCAAGAACAATGCGGCAGGCTTTTCCATTCCCTCTGTTTTGGTTGCTATCCGGGCGCAGTGATCCATGGCATCTATCTGCATGGCAAGATACGCTTTCAGATCTGCCATCAGATACTGACCCCAAGGCGTATTCCCTGCATCTGTTCCGTCAACAGAACCTCCATCAGCACACCAGTCCAACCATTCATTCGGATTTAAGTGACATCTAGCGCTGTTATACACTTTTAAAACGATTTCCGGAATTTGCCGATCATCACGTCCCAATCCCTGAGAATCCACAAAGGCGCAAAAATCCGAGTTTTCCTTTGCGTTTTCATACGCCTCATTCAGTACCTGATCCAGCGCTTTCATCTGCAATTGCAGACATTCTCCTTCATCAGCAACTCGGAAATCCGGAGAAATATCCAATCGATAGGCGTACTGCCGCAAAATATCGGTACAAAAGCCGTGCACTGTGGATATTTTCGCAAG
>JBGVON010000041.1:0-14988 GCA_045126495.1 Faecousia sp. | reverse complement strand
ACTCTTCTGGCTTCCAATTCTTCATTCATCTTAGCAAGGGTCTTCTTGTCCAGATTATAAACCAGACCCAGACCCACAAACAGGAAGATACCGGCTACCAGGAACAAAATCGCTACCAACTGACGTACTTCCAAAGCAAATGCCCAGTCGAACAGGGTAACATCGATCTCGGTGAACTTGCCGGTGGCATCGGGTTTGGCATTATTCACATAGCCCATACCCTGCATGATGGTCAGAGCAACAGCAGGACCAACGCCCTGTGCCAACTTCCGGAAGAAGGAGTGCAGAGAATACACAACGCCTTCCTCCCGGGCGCCGGTCTTCCACTCGTTATAGTCAATGGCATCGCCCATCATCGCCCAGGAGACGGTGGAGTAGATACCCATACCCAGCGCCATAACCAGCTGGGCAACAACATACATGATCAGATCAATGCCGGTATTGTTTTCCGCAACAGGAACAATGCCCAAAGGTGCCAGCAGCAGAACGGCAGCGCCAACCACATAGCAGACAGAGCCAACAATGGAGAGCTCCTTCTTACCGTACTTGGTGACCATCTTACGAGCCAGCGGAGTGAAGACCACAATGGGGATCATGGAGAACATGGTGATCAGACCGGAGATCTGCGCATTCTTGAAGTAGATCTGGAAGGTAACAGAAACAGCGGTATTCGCGCCCTGCATACCGATAAACATACCCATGGCTGCCAAGGTAGCGCCCACGGCGGGACGGTTCTTCAAGAAATTGCCCATAGCCTTAAATACATTAAACTTGGGCTGATCGTCATTTACGGCGATATCGGTATCCACACGGATCTCTGTATTCTTGATCATAAACTGGAAGCAGATAAAGCCCAGCGCACCCATAACCAGAGCCGCAACAAATACCATAGGACCATTCAAAGACTGGTCTTCATTGTAGACCAGGAAAGGCAGGATAACCATAGGCACCATATTGCCGATCATAGAGCCAATGGAACGCCATGCAGAGAGGCTTGCCCGGTCAGCAGGTTCCTTGGAGATCAGGGACAGCAAGGAGCCGTAGGGAACATTGGCGACAGTATAGAAAGCATCCCAAATAATATAACCTGCCATAAAGATGATGATCTTTGCCCACTCGGGAGCGCCGGGGAACGGCAGGAAGCAGCAAGCGCCGCCCACGATCAAGCCGATAGAACCGGCCCAGATGTACTGCAAGAACTTGTTTCTCTTATACTTGCGTCTGTCAGAGTCAACGATGGTACCGATCAGCGGATCGTTGATGGCATCCCACACCTGCAAGATGACGATCAGCAGAGAATACCATGCGCTTAAACCCATAACCTGGGTCCAGAACAGGGGCATAATGGTACCCTTTAACGCAAAGCTCATATTACAGCCCAAATCGCCGGCTGCATAAGCTAAGCTGTCCCGAATGCCAAAGGGACGGGTCTGTTTTGTCGTTTTCACAGAGATAACCTCCTCAACAATTTTACCAAAGAAACCCTGCTCGTCGGTTTCTTTTTTTACATTTTACCATATCATTCCCCTTGCGAAAACAATATATCTCTGCTATTATAACACATATCTCACATATACCGGAGGGTGTTTATGGAAGAATTGTTTCAATTTTTACAAAGATTACTAAAAGAAACCACCGGGATTCCCCTATCGCGAATTATCCACGACCGCACTGCCCTGCTGGATACCCTGAAAGCCAAAACCAATCATGTTTTTGACGCCCTGTTTCGGGAAAAGAACACCCTCTGGCACCGGCTTATGCAGGCGCAAACCCTGACGGATACCATCTATGCCTGGCTGCTCCCCGGCGGCGCTGCCTTTTTACTGTATCCGGACAAGCATGCCGATCAAATCTTCATTCTCGGACCGGTGCTGTCACAACCCATATCCGACACTGCCATGCCGGAGCAAGACAACATTGCGCAATTTTACCGCAGTCTGCCAGTGGTGGAAAGCCGCATTTTCTATCGCGCAGGAGAACTGGTGATCGGTCGGCTGACAGAAAATGATCAGCCCATGCACATTACACACATTGACCTCCCTGCGCCAGATAACAACAGAGCGCATTTTCGTTTTATCCCGGAAGAAGACATCGTGCAAATGCGGCAAGTAGAGACACGATATGAGTACAGCGTCGCCCTGACCGATGCGGTACAGCAAGGCAATTTCTCCCTTGCCATGCATCTTGTAGGGCAATACGACCCCAACACCCAGACACAGGTCCGCAACACCAATCCTCTGCGGAACGCCCAGAACTACTGCATCGTACTAAACACCCAACTGCGACACGCCTTGGAAAGAACCGGAATCCACCCCTACCAGGTAGACCGGCTTTCCGGTGAGATCGGTATGGAGATCGAGCAGCTTAAAAGCACCCGGCAGTTGCCGGACTTCTTCCGGCAGATCGTCGCCCGGTACTGCCGACTGGTGCAAACCCACACCTATCCCAACCTGAAACCCCTTACCCATCTGGCGGTAACCTATATCAAAGAACATCTGACAGACAATCTCACCGTAAAGGACACTGCCGGTGCATTGACCGTCAATGCCAATTATCTGTCCACCCTTTTTCACCGGGATATGGGTATGACCTTTATTGATTTTGTCAACAAAGAACGCACCCGGCAAGCCGCCGCTCTACTCCGGCACACCAACCTGCAAATCCAGCAGATCGCCTCTGCCGTAGGCTACAACAACACCAGCTATTTTGCAAAACAATTTCTGCGATTTCACGGCATTACCCCCAGCCATTATCGCCGGGACGGATAACAGAAGAAAGCGTGTTGCCCAGTGCAACACGCTTTCCTTCATTTTAATACAGTTTCAAGAGCTCCACAGCCTTGCGGGCAGTCCTGTACAAAGGACCTTCCAAGGTTTTCTGCACATTTTTCAGTTCCTGCCGGATAGAAATGCCCTGGGGGCAATGGCTTTCACACTTACCGCAGCCGATACAGTTATAGGCGGCGGTGGAATCCTGCCGGGCGGCGCTGCACATAAAATGCTCTTTCAGACCCGCAAGCTTCCCCTCCGAAGCCACACGGTTATAAGAAGCAAACGCGCCGGGGATATCCACACCCTTGGGACAGGGCATACAATAACCGCAGCCGGTGCAGCCCACCTTCATGCCCGCATTGATGGCTGCCACCACCCGGGAGAGCATTTCCTCATCTTCCCTGCTTAATTCACCGATCTCGGTAGTGGATGCGGTCTGTATATTCTCTTCCAGCATCTCCATGGAGTTCATGCCGGACAAAACACAGGTGACCTCTTTCTGATTCCACAGCCAGCGAAATGCCCACTGAGCCGGGGTGCGCTGCACCGGGTAATCCGCAAAAATTTCTTCTGCTGCCTTAGGCAGTCGGTTAACCAGTTTACCGCCCCGGAGGGGTTCCATAATGATCACCGGCAACCCCTTGGCGGCGGCATGCTGCAAACCCTTGCGACCAGCCTGAGAATGTTCATCCATATAGTTATACTGGATCTGGCAGAAATCCCAATCATAGGCGTCCACCAATTTACAAAACATATCGGCGTTTCCGTGATAAGAAAAACCGATCTGCCGGATGGCGCCGGACTTCTTTTTCTCTTCCAGAAACTCCAATATCCCCAGTTTTTTCAGCCGTTCCCAGGTCTGCACATCGGTGAGCATGTGCATAAGATAATAGTCGATATAGTCGGTTTTCAGCCGTTTCAGGTGTTCTGCAAACAGCCGCTCCATACCCTCCCGGGATTTGATCAAATAATGGGGCAGTTTCGTGGCGATATACACCTTTTCCCGCAGACCATTTTTAGAAAGGATCTCTCCCAGCGCGGCTTCGCTGCCGGGATAGATATAGGCGGTATCAAAATAATTGACGCCCGCATCAATGGCAGCTTCGATCTCCCGCCGGGCCTCTGCCATGTCGATTCCGCCGCCACTGCGGCGAAAACGCATACAGCCGAAGCCAAGGACAGAAATATCGTTACCGTATTTATCCTTACGGTACTTCATACCCTCACCTTCTTTTTACGCTTATAATACATCCGGAAAGCAAAAACTTCCGCCACCAGGCACACCGGCAGCGCCGCAAAAATGTCTACCACCGAATGTTGCTTGGTAAAGGCAACCGACAGGCACACCAGCAGCACGAAAATCACCACAACGGTCTTGACATACCACCGGGCAGACTTCTCTTTCAGCCATGCCGAAGCGATGCCCAGAGAGTACGCCACGTGCAAGGAAGGACAGACCCCCGTATTGGTATCGGCAGAATAGATCAGTCCCATGATCCAGGTCAGCACATTTTCCCGGGGAAATTCCGCAGGACGCAGGTCCTGTCGGGTGGGCCAGAGTATGTAGCACACCATGGCAATGCCCTGCGTGATCATAATATACGTCTGTAAACCCTTAAAATTTTCCACATTGTACAGGAGAAAATAGCCAAGGGACAAGACGATCAACACGTACCAACCCACATATGGGATCACAAACAATTCATTGAAGGGCACAATATCGTCCAACTTACACCACACGGGGTAGCACTTTTCCGCCGGGATCAGATTTTCCGTGAGAAAGTACAGAATAAAATAGACGATCCACCCGGAAAGCAGAAACAAATGCCGATATTCCTTGTTTGTAATATTGGAAAGCCGCAGTCTGCGGTAATCAACCATCGGTTTTCTCATAGGAAGTCACCTCGCAGGGAATGTTTTGGGGATAATCCTTTTTAGGGATATTGGGGTACGGCACCACGGTATGCCGGGGCAATTGCACCGCAAGCTCTGTCACCGCATCCATAAGATATGCGCAGATCCGCTGCCGCTCCTGCTCCATAGGCGCTTCCGGGCAAAAGGTAATGGGTTTTCCCAAGCACATTTTTTTCAGCGCCGGGGCAATATACATAGGCACAAAGGACAGCGCCTTTCCGGTGCGTTTGTAATAAAGCTTTGCCACATCAATAAACCGGTCCTGAAAACGATTGACGATATGGTTATGGGGATCGTAACACTCCGGGAAGATGATAATGTTGGCGCCATCCTCCAAATCCGCCACGGTCCTTTTAAAAGTGGTAAGCAACCGGTTGTCCCGAAACACCGGAATGGTATAGGCATTGTTGAATACGCAGGCAGAAATGGGAGCGATCACGTAAGAAAGAAGCTTATAAAACCAGCGGTTCCACTTGGGCTTTCCGCTCCAAAAATCCGCAAATGCGTAAGCGGGAACTTCCTTTAAGTACATCATCTGATGGGCGCACCAAGTCTTCCGCTTTCCCGGAAAATACAGTTCCCCACAGATCGGTCCGTTCATCTTGGTATGGTTGCCCACCACGATGCACGCCTCCTCCGGCAGATGCTCCACACCCTCCACCGTCATCTTGGGATAAAATACCCAAACCAAAAAACGAATCACGCGAAAGCAGATATAAGAAAAACCTTTTTTCTGTTGCATTTCACCTATGCTCCTTAATTGATTAAAATGTATTATAACATAAAATTTTGTTCCGTGCATCTAATTCTTTATAAATTTACAAAATCATAAAAAACGCCTTGATTTAAATGCGAATCGGTGGTAGACTTGGAGTGATCATAACCATATGCAAAACGCAGAAAGGATGGTAAAAAATGACACTGAATGACGAAATTTTACGCACTGTTGACAGCAGCGCTCAGGAGGCGCTGGATCTGCTGATAGAACTGGGAAAGATCCCTGCGCCCTCTCATCACGAGGAAAAGCGGGCGGAATTTTGCAAACAATGGCTGGAACAGCAAGGCGCTAAGGGCGTGTACATAGACGAAGCGCTGAATGTGGTCTACCCCATCGGCTGTACGGAGGATAACCCCATTGTGGTCTATGCCGCCCACACTGATGTGGTCTTCCCTGACACCGAGGAGTTACCTTTGCGTGTTGAGGACGGCAGGGTCTACTGCCCCGGCATCGGCGATGACACTCTCCATGTGGTCGCCCTGCTGATGGCAGCCAAGTATGTGGCAAAGAACAATCTGGTTCCCAAGGACTGCGGTCTTTTGCTGGTTGCCAACGCCTGCGAGGAGGGTTTGGGCAATCTGAAAGGCATCCGGGCGCTGATGGATAAGTACGGCAAACGGGTCAAAGAATTTATTACTTTCGACGGTCCCGGCGTTAACATTATCAACAAAGCCGTAGGCTCCAAGCGGTATAAGGTGGAGATCGACACCGAGGGCGGTCACTCTTACAGCCGGTTCGGTAACCGCAACGCCATTGCTTATCTTGCCTCCCTTATAGATACCCTCTACACCATCAAAGTCCCCCAGAGAGGCAAAACCACCTATAACGTAGGCATCATTTCCGGTGGCACTTCTGTCAATACCATCGCTCAGCACGCGGAGATGCTTTATGAGTTCCGTTCTGATGACCGGGAGGACTTAGCTGAAATGGAGACCCATTTCAACGCTGCTCTGGACTTCTACCGCACCAAGGGTATTCGGGTAACTTGCACGCTCATGGGCGACCGGCCCTGCGGCGCGCCGGTGGATGAAGAAAAGCACAAGGCGCTGATTGATCGGGCTGCTGCCGCATTGAAGGCCTATCGCGGGGTAACACCCTCGCTGGGTTCTGCCTCCACCGACTGCAATATCCCCCTGTCCATGGGAATTCCCTCTATCATGGTTCCCTGCGGTCTGGGTGCCGGCGCCCACACCCGGGAAGAATACATTGAAATTGACAGTCTGGTTCCCGGTGTCAAATTTGCCCACGCAATGATTCTGCACCATATGTAAAATAAAACGAACAGGAGAAATCATCATGTCTGAAAAAACCACTTTCATTGCCACCGGCGATGCTTTTATGACCCGCAGACTTCCAGAAGGCGGGTATCCCGGCTTTGAGAAGATTCAAGAGATCATCAGCCGCCACGATGTCAAATTTAACAATCTGGAAATTACCATTCACAATCAGGAAGGTTATCCTGCTGCCACCTCCGGCGGCACTTGGGCTATGGCAGAGCCGGAAATTCTGGACGATCTGAAAAAGTACGGTTTTAACCTGTACAACACCGCCAACAATCACTCCGGCGATTACAGCTGCGGCGGCGTGCTGGCCACCATCAAGTATCTGAAAGAACGGGACATGGTATACGCCGGTACCGGCGCGACTTTGCGTGAAGCTGCTGCGCCTGCTTATCTGGAAACCCCCAACGCCCGGGTTGCCCTGATCGCTGCCAGCTCCACCACTGAGGGCGCTTCTGCCACTGCCGGTGACAAGAGCATTGATATGATCGGTCGTCCCGGTCTAAATCCCCTGCGGCGGGTAACCACCTACCATGTGGAACAGAAATACTTCGATGTGCTAAAAGAAGTATCCGAAAAGACCTGTATGAACGCCGCCAAACTCTACTCCATCGCCTGTGGCTATTCCAACCCCCTGCCGGAGGATCAGCTGAACTTCGGCGGTATCAGCTTCAAGCTGGACGATAAGACCGAAAAGCATACCGCCCCCAACAAGAAGGATATGGAGCGAATGATTGCCAATATTAAGGAAGCGCGCCGTCAGGCAGACTACGTACTGGTAAGTATCCACTCCCACACCTTTGACGGTTTGGACACTGTCTCCCCTGCCGAGTATTTGAAGATCTTTGCCCACGAATGTATCGACGCAGGCGCCGATGCCATTCTGGGTCACGGTCCCCACGAGCTGCGGGGCATTGAAATCTACAATGGCAAACCCATCTTCTACTCTCTGGGTAACTTTATTTTCCAGACAGAGACCGTCCGTTTTCAGCCCGCAGACGCCTACCAGAACAAGAGCATGCCTCACGACACCTTCGTAGGCGAATATATGAATCAGCGCAGCAAGGACGGCACCCGTGGCTATTGTGTACTGGAAAATATCTGGCGCAGCGTCATGGCAGGATTCACCGCCCAGGACGGCAAGATCACCCAGATCCAGCTGTATCCCATTGACATGCGCATGGGCGCGCCCAGAAGCAAAATGGGCATCCCCCATCTGGCGGAAAACGACGATGTGCTTCGCTATCTGGCTGAAATCTCCGAACCTTTCGGCACGAAAATGACCATCAAAGATAACGTCGGCTATATTGATCTGTAATTGAGGTATTTACTTATGGAACATGCTAATCGCATCCAACAGTTGTTGAATAATAAGGGAAAAATCTTCACTGACCTCAACGACGAGATTTGGGAATATGCTGAACCCCGGTTTGCAGAGTACAAGTCCGCCGCTGCCCACTGCCGGGTAATGGAAGCCGAGGGTTTCCGGGTGAAACTGGGACTTGCCGGCGAAGAGACTGCATTTATTGCGGAATATGGCTCCGGTAAGCCGGTCATTGCCATTTTGGGTGAATACGACTCTCTGTCCGGTCTTTCCCAGCAGGCTGACTGCACCGTTCCCAATCCCGTGCCAGAGAACGATCAGGGTCACGGCTGCGGACATAACACCTTAGGCGCTGCTGGCGCTGCTGCTATCACCGCATTGAAGGACTATATGGAGGAAAATAAGCTCCCCGGCACGATCCGTTTCTACGGCTGCCCTGCTGAGGAAAATGCCGGCGGCAAGGCGTTCCTTGTTCGTGACGGTCTGTTTAACGATGTGGACATCTGCCTTGCCTACCATCCCTCCACCCTGAATATGGCGGATCAGGGTGGTTCTCTGGCAAACTTCCGGGTATTCTACACCTTCAAAGGCACTTCCGCCCACGCCTCCGGTGCTCCCCACATGGGCCGCAGCGCCCTGGATGCCTGCGAGCTGATGAATGTAGGCTGCAACTATATGCGAGAGCACATGATCTCCGAAGCCCGTGTCCACTACGCCTACACCAACGTAGGCGGCACTGCCCCCAATGTGGTACAGGCAGATGCCCAGCTGCTGTATGCTATGCGAGCCCCCACAGTGACTCAGGTCAAAGAGCTATATAACCGGCTGGAAAAGATCGCCAAGGGCGCTGCCATGATGACAGAAACCGAGGTGACCATCCGCCAGGTAGCCGCTTACTCCAACACCATTGCTAATAATGTGATCAACGAGCGGTATGAGGCTTATCTGGACAAGTTCCTGCCCCTGGATTACACCGAGGAGGAAATAGAATATCTCCGCAAGTTCTATGCACTGGTTCCCGAAGCTGCAAAAAAATCCGTGGAAAAAACTGCAATCCAGACCTTTGGCAAGACTGAAAAGGCCAAGGAGGTTGCTGCAAGCCCCATTCGGAACTATCTCTACCGTGAGCCTGCCGGCACCACCGGCGGCAAGGGCTCCAACGATGTGGGCGATGTGAGCTGGGTCTGCCCCACCTCTATCGTGCGTACCGCCTGTTATGCTGCCGGCACCACCAGTCACCACTGGACACTGACCGCACAAGGTAAGTCCTCTGTGTGCCACAAGGGTATGCTGCTGGCTGCTGCCGTCATGGCATGCACCGCCGTGGACTTCCTGACCAACCCGGAGTTGGTCGCTCAGGCAAAGGAAAACTGGCTGGAACGGCTGGGCGGCGAAACCTATCCCAATCCCCTGCCCGCTGACTGCAAACCTGAAATTTGGTAGTAAAAAATGGCGTGTTGCAAATTTGCAACACGCCATTGTATATGTAATATCAGTTCTTACCGGGGACGCCGGGTTCCGTCATGCCGTGAGCATCAAGAACACGATTTACCTCCCCAGCGGTCATCACACCCTTCTCCACCAGCAGTGTACGGACGGGAACACCGGTCTTCAAGGCTTCCTTGGCAATAGCGGCAGCCTTGGCGTAACCGATATAGGGACAAACTGCGGTGATGGGACCAACGCTGGAATCCAACAGATCAAGACAGCGCTCCTTATTGGCGGTAATACCCTCTACACAGTTGACAGTAAAGGTCTTGACTGCACCGGTCAAAGCGGTAATGGACTGGAACAGCGCATCGAATACCACAGGCTCAAAGGCATTCAGCTCCAACTGACCTGCTTCCACAGCCATAGAAATGGTCATATCGTTGCCCACGATCCGGTATGCCACCTGGGTAACCACCTCGGGAATAACGGGGTTGACCTTACCGGGCATGATGGAAGAACCGTTCTGACGGGCAGGCAGATTGATCTCGCTGAAACCGGTACGAGGACCGGAGGACATGAGCCGCAGGTCATTGGCGATCTTGGAAAGCGCCAGACCACACTGCTTCAAAGCGCCGGAAACGGCTGCGAAGCAGTCGATGTGCTGGGTACCGTCGATCATGTCCGTTGCCTGGTAATAAGGCACGCCGGTGAGCTCTGCCAACACCTTGGTTACATTGTGAAAATAAGTCAAATCGGCATTGATGCCGGTGCCGATGGCAGTACCACCCATATTGACAGGATACATCTCTGCCTGCACTGCTTCAATGCGCTGAATGTTACGACGGACGGCAGATGCGTAAGCAGCAAACTCCTGACCCAAACGGACAGGCACAGCGTCCTGCATCTGGGTACGGCCCATCTTAATAACGGAATCAAACTCTACCGCCTTGGCTGCAAAGGCAGCTTCCAGCTTTTTCAGTTCTGCCAGCAACGGCTGCAACAGTGCGACTACGGTCATCTTACCGGCGGTAGGAACGATATCGTTGGTGGACTGGCCCTGGTTGACATGGTCATTGGGGTGAACGATGGTATAATCACCCGGCTTGCCGCCCAGCTTTTCAATGGCCACGTTGGCAGCGACCTCATTGATATTCATATTCATAGAGGTACCGGCGCCGCCCTGGATGGGATCGACGATGAACTGGTCATGGTACTTGCCTGCGCAGATATCGTCACAAGCGGCAGTAATAGCATCTGCGATCTTGGCATCGAATACGCCGGCATTTTTATTGGCAATGGCGCAGGCTTTTTTCAGCAGCGCCAAACTATTGATCATGGGGGCGATCATGCGGGTGCCGGTAATGGGAAAATTCTCCATCGCACGCAGGGATTGAACGCCATAGTACACATCAGCAGGAAGCAACTTGCTGCCAATGGAATCGGACTCGGAACGCATATTTTCTGTGCAGGTGTTCATACAAAACGACCTCCTTTTTTATTTCGCCGTTAGTATAACATCAAGTCCCAATATAATCAATTACATATAAATATATAGACTTTATCTCTTTTCTGTTATATTCTCGTTGACATTTATTTCAATAGATGCTACAATTTGTTTATCAATTCGACACGGAGGTGGCGATATGTACGATATTTTCCACAAAAAGCGGCTGATTTACACCATTGCCAACGAAAAGAGTTTTTCCAAGGCAGCACAAAAGCTGTTTATTGCGCAGCCCTCTTTGAGTCTGATGGTAAAAAATCTGGAAGATGAACTGGGCACCGCGCTTTTTGACCGCAGTTGCAAGCCCATTCGGCTTACCGAAGCCGGACAGGCATACATCCGGGCAACAGAGCAGATCATGGAAATCGAGCGCACCTACAATGAATACATTCTGGCGCTGAATAACCTGGAAACCGGATCTATCCACATCGGCAGCAATCAGCTTTTGTCCTCTTTGGTGCTGCCCAAGTACATATCCGCTTTTGTGCAAAACTATCCCAATGTCCACCTGTCTCTGACAGACGCCAACTCCACCACCCTGGAAAACGAAATTACCAATGGCACACTGGACATTGTTATTGACAACAGCGAATTGCCCACGGAACTTTTCCATCAGAAACACCTTGCCTCTGAATATCTGCTTCTTGCTGTGCCTAAGGCCTTTCCGGTCAACGCAGTCTGCAAAGGCTACGGTCTTCTTTATCAGGATATTTTGGAAAACAAGCACACCGGCGATCTGCCTGCTGTACCTTTGGAGCACTTCGCTGACACGCCCTTCATTCTCATGAACCGGAACAATGACACCCGTAAGCAGAGCAATCTTATTTTCCAGCAAATGGGCTTTTCTCCCAAGGTGCTCTTTGAAATGGACCGGCTGACAAACCTGTATACCTATGTAGAGCATGGCACAGCCGCCTCCTTGGTCAGCGATACGCTGGTACGAAATATCCGGGGCGTAGAGCAGGAGAATATCGTGTTCTACCCTCTCCCTACCCACCACAACCGACGGAACATCTACGCCTACTACAAGCGAAACAAATACTGCACCAAAGCCATGTCCGCACTGATGGACAGTCTGGACGGATTAAAATAAGCAAAAAAACGAGCCTTTACCTACGGGGTAAAGGCTCGTTTGCATATAGCGCTTATTCTTCATCTTCCGCAGATGCTACCGGGAGTTTACACATAACGGCAGTCTCCACCTGATAGTTGTGCATCTTGGTGACCAAGATCTGCAAGCCGTCCAGCTCCACCTGAGAATCCACCTCCGGGGTTGTGCCCAGATGGTGGAAGATCAGACCGTTCAGAGTATCGTACTCCTCGGATTCCAAAGACATACCCAACACCTCAGAAAGCTCCTCCAACAGCACACTTC
The DNA here is from genome assembly GCA_045126495.1 of Faecousia sp. Taxonomy (GTDB): domain Bacteria; phylum Bacillota; class Clostridia; order Oscillospirales; family Oscillospiraceae; genus Faecousia. Next base: position 2,611 of record JBGVON010000041.1, on the reverse strand, counting down.
CCTCTGCCTGCCAGAGGTTCTCCTCCAAAGCAATAATGGGTACTTGATTCTCTTCCTCCGGCGTATCGTCTACCAAATCACCCACCAATTCCTCGATCAGGTCTTTGATGGTGATGACACCGCTCATGCCGCCGTACTCATCCAGCACCACGGCAAACTGCTTCTGCTCCTTCTTCATATTCCGGAACAGCACATCTGCCTTCAAGGATTCCGGCACGATATAAGCTTCGCTCACCGCCTGCTCCATGACCAATTCCTTGGTCTTATCCTTCATGCGGAAGTAGATCTTGGCGTTGAGCACGCCCACGATCTGGTCGGGGGTTTCATTGCAAATGGGATAATACGTAAACATACTTCCGGCAATAATCTCATCCCACACCTCCAAGGAGTCCTCCAAGTACAGGAGCGTAACCTCTGTTCTGTGGGTGATGATCTCATCAATGGGCAGGTTATCAAACTCAAATACGTTCTGGATAAACTCCCGTTCCTCATTATCAATGGTGCCGCTTTCATTACCAGCATCCACCATCAAGCGGATCTCTTCCTCGCTGACCTCCTCGGGGGGCGCATTGGGGTCAATGCCCATCAGTCGGAGAACACCATTGGTAGAAAGGGTCAGCAGGGCCACCAAGGGCGCGCAGATTTTGGATATCCCGCTGATCAATCCGGACATTCCCAGCGCCAATTTTTCTGCGTTTCGCATAGCCACCTGCTTGGGAACCAATTCACCAAACACAAGGGTCAAATAAGACAGGATGACGGTAATCAGCACAACAGATACAGAGTTAGTCATGGGAATGCCTAAACTCTGCAACCAACCCGTCAAGCGCTCAGCAAAGTTCTCTGCCGCAAACGCCGAACCCAAAAAGCCCGACAGGGTGATGGCGACCTGAATGGTTGCCAGAAAACGGGCGGGTTTACTGGTAAGCTTTGCCAGACGGATAGCCCGTTTATCCCCCTCGGATGCCATCTTGGCAAGTTTATTATCATTCATAGAGATCATGGCGATCTCCGCGCAGGCAAAAATGGCATTAAGCGCGATTAGCGCCAACTGCAAGCTTATGGTAAACACAATATTATTATCCATATTTCTCTCAATTCCTCCGGATTTTATCACAAATTTCCCTTAAAAAACGAACAAAAGGCCAAGCCCATTCCTACATCCGCAGATGAGGACTACGCTTCGCCTGAACAACTTTATGATATAAGGGAGGATTATCGGATTTACTGTCGCCGTCGTCCATGGTTATGAAAAGATCTCCTTTCAAAAATTATCAATGGAGATTATAGCACATATTCTAAAAAATGCAAGTGTTTTTTACACCTGCAACAGTTAAAGAGCATTACACGGTCTGCGCCTACTACTCCCCTAAGGAATATTACGGAAACGTAAAGAATTTTGTAAACTTTTTAAAAAGCAAAGGCGTATAGTTCAGCCAAAAGTTTAGCGACATCCGCCGTCGACAGGAACACTGCATAATTACACCTCCTAAAAAGTGTCGAACCAAAGGAGCGATTGGCGCATATAGTTAGAACGGGAGGTGAAAATTATGTGCAACTGTAATTGCAGATTCAACTGTTTGCTGACAGCGATCATCACCAGTGTTATCGCCGGTGTTGTGGCAGCATTCCTGCAAATCTTAGGGATCGTCACAGTTACCGCCACATTCTTATTGGCAACGCTGGCAGTGGGAGTGGTATATCTGGCAGTGACTGTGCTGGCAGCTTCTGCGCTGCGCAGAGCAGATACAAGGCCATTCTGCCTGTGTCGGAATCTGAACACCCTGCTGGCAGGTGTGTTGGGAACGATCCTGCTGTCGCTGGTGCTGCTGGCCATCGGCGTCACCGCAACCAGTGTCCTCAGCGCAATTCTGGTAGGCGTGCTGGTGTTCTTCCTGTGGCTGACCTTTGCTGCATCCGCTTGCTTCGTACGCTGCGCCGCGGACTGCGACTAAACAAAAAGGGAGGGCAATCGCCCTCCCCATACATATATGCGTTCCAATCCCCAGTCCGATGCCAACAAAAACGCCACCCTTAGGCGTTGTACCCGTAAGGACAGTAAAAAAGGAAGCACGAATTTCGTGCTTCCTTTTAATTTTGTCTTATACCGTAACAAGCAGGGAAAATGTATATCACATTTTCCACTTGTTAGGAGAACCTAAAACCCTTTTCTAAACAAATATCACCTATTCGATAAATTGGAATTTGACGGTATTACAACAGCTTTATCTCATTGGCAATCATAGCCACGTTTTTGGCGTTGGTATCAATTTTAATGGTATTGAGTGCTTGATACATCGGTATTCTTGCTATGCTTCGCTCAATTATATCTTCAGAACGGATACCTCTTTCTACATCCATTGCCAATCTTTCACACAGAGTCTTTTCATCCGCTACAAGCGAGACGCATTTCACCTCACAGTTTTGTGTATCCAGCTTCTCAAGTATGGAATCGATAATACTCTGCTCATGCATCACCCAACAAAAAATAATATTCTCGTATGCAGAACATTTCAGAAAATTATTGAGTAAGTAACAAATATTATTCATCACCATTGCTTTTGTTTCATCGGTTACTTGGAACGGATTTGCATCCCAACACCAATCTCCG
>JBGVON010000040.1:0-11017 GCA_045126495.1 Faecousia sp. | reverse complement strand
TTCATGAGGATATGGATTTTCCCCCGGCCTAAAAAACATGCCACCGGCATATTTTTTACCTCTGCTGCGCAGAGGCCGGCCTCTTCAAATCCCTCCTTCGAAGACAAAAAAATAGAGGACATCCGGAAGGATGTCCTTTATTTTTTGGCGGAGACGGTGGGATTTGAACCCACGTGGGATTGCTCCCTAACTGATTTCGAGTCAGCCCCGTTATGACCACTTCGATACGTCTCCATATTAGTAACTGCACTATTATAACAGGCAAGCCTGCAAAAAGCAACCTCACAGAGGATTCTTTTTGGCAAGCTCCAAAATCCCGTCCATTTTCGACAGAACCTTCAAGTAATTCTCCCGTCTGTGGGGAATCAGGCAATTGGTGCAATCCTTGATTCCCTGCTCCGTATAGGTAAAATTACCGCCACAGTTCTCTCCCAAAGCATACAGCGGGCAATAACAGAACAGGCAGCTGAATGCATTTTCATCCATGCCCTCATGGCAAGGGAAATACGGGCAATCCTTATTCTGAAAAAAATCATAATTTCCCATTCTTTGCCTCCATGTTTATCAAAATGAATTGACGATTTGATTTTCTTATTATATAATATCCACCGGACTGCGTCAAGAAAGAAGGTGGTTTTTTGTGGATGGAAAGGAACTTCTGATCCAATTGGTCGGCTTTGTGGCACTAGCTATGAGTCTGATCTCCTTTCAATTTAAAAAACATGGGCGAATCCTACTGTGCAGGACCGCTTCGGAATTGATATTTGCCCTGCAATATATCCTTTTGGGAGCATGGACCGCTGCCATCATGGACGGCATTTCCGTGATCCGCAATCTTTTATATACCCACCTTGTGAAGAAGAATCGCTCTACTACCCCGGTGATCGTGGCATTCGGCGGTTTTGTGATCGCCACCGGTTTGATCGCCTACGATGGCATCATCAGTCTGCTGCCCATCATCTCCAAGCTGCTGACCACCGTTGCCTACGGTATGAAAAATGAGCGCCGGCTGCGGATCATCACTCTGCCATCCTGCATCTTCTGGATCATCTACAACCTGTTTGTTGGCTCTATTGCCGGTGTGCTGGCAGATTCCATGACTCTGATCTCCTTGCTCATCGCCATGTATAAATTCGATTATAAGCGAAAAACGGGCGTGTAAAGCATAATCCTCAACGTAATATAAACCGCCCCGGGCATTCATCCCGGGGCGGTTGCATTATTTATTAGTTGTTTTTCATGACGATGGTCTCGATGCTGTCACCTACGTGCTCACAGGCATCAGCGCACTTTTCCAGTCTATCATAAATATCACGCCAGAACATAACTGTCAGCGGATCGGTGGAGAAATCCGCAGCCTTCAAAGTGGCTTCCAGATACAGTTGGTCACACGCCTCTTCCTTATGGCTCAGGGCAATGATCATTTCATGGAGCTTCTTAGGCTTTTTGAAGTTAGGCAATTCTGCCAGCATTTCCTTCATCATATCGCAGCACTCCACGATCATACCGGCAAACTGAATTGCCTCGGGCATGACAGTCTGAATCCGGTTAACATAAATTCGCTGCAAGACTTCCTCGATGAAATCAGCCACTTCGTCGATATTGGCGCTGATCTGCGCCATATCCTCCCGCTCTAAGGGGGTAACAAATGCCTTAGCCAAAGCGGCAGACATCTCATGCTTTACGCCGTCCGCCTGATGTTCCAGCGCATGCATGTTTTCCAGCATCATCTTGATGTTGGCGTAATCATAGTTTGCCAGGCATTCTTGCAGATAAGCAGCTGCTTTCTCGCAGCAATCTGCGGCTTGGATAAAGTTCTCGAAATAAAAACGGTCAGCTTTTGCCATAATTCATATTCCTTTCTTTATTAGAAAATAGCCATGAAAATTTTTGTCATAATGAAGCCGATCATGCCGCAGCCCGGGAAAGTCAGCACCCAAGTCAGGCACATTTCCTTTACCACACCGAAGTTAATGGCTTTTACATTCTTAACAGCGCCCACACCCATAATGGCCGTGGTCTTTGCATGGGTAGTGGAAACAGGCAAGCTCAGCAAAGAGCACAGCAGCAAAGAGGAAGATGCGGCGAGGTCAGCAGAGAAGCCCTGATATTTTTCCAACTTCACCATATCCATACCCACGGACTTAATGATCTTCTTACCGCCGATGGCAGTACCCAATCCCATGATCACCGCACACAGGACCATGATCCAGGTGGCAGGCTCCATACCCTGAGGAATCTCTTTGCCCTGGGACATAAACAGGCACAAAATGATGATACCCATAAATTTCTGACCGTCCTGAGCGCCATGCATAAATGCGGAGTATGCCGCGCCGACGATCTGAGCGTACTTAAAAACCGGTTCGGTCTTACGGCGCTCCACCTGCTTAAAGGCAACCGTCACCAACTTGCATACCAGCCAGCCAAGGCCAAAGCCCAAGGAAACAGAGATCACGATGCCGTACAGCACCTTCACCCATTCGCCGCCGTTGACACCGTCCAGGCTGCCGTGGAGTGCGATAGCAGAACCAGTCAAACCGGCAATCAGCGCATGGCTTTCGCTGGTGGGGATACCAAAGACGAATGCCGCGGTAGCCCATGTAACGATGGCGAACATAGCGGCGCTCAACGCAATAACCGCCTGATCGGGATCCGTGCCGAAGTCCACCATTTTGGTGATCGTCTGGGCAACCTTGGGGCTGAGCATGGTCATCACATACACACCCAGAAAGTTAAAGATCGCTGCCATAATGATTGCCGCCCGGGCAGACATACACCGGGTCACCACGCAGGTAGCGATAGCATTGGGCGCATCCGTCCAGCCGTTAACCAGAATAACACCCAGAGTCAAGCTCACCGCCAGAAACAGCAGGGGGTTTTGCGTCATCTGTCCCCAAAAATAAGCAAGGGAAGTATCCATGAAAATCCTCCGTTTGAGTATCTATTTTTCAAATTTTTACAGTTTTCTTCGAATACTATGTTACTACACATTAGATAAACAGTCAAGAGAAATTCAAAATAGAGATTTGACGTAAGCCATAATTTTTGCTATACTACACAATGAATAATTATGGATACGAGGTTTTACCTATGAGAATGCGAAGAATGAAAAATCTGGACAGCCGCATGGCAGCAACCGCTGCCTATCGGATCACAAACCCTGCTGCCCACAAGGGCGCTTGGCGGGAATTGAAATCGGACTGCGCCGCCCTTTGGGTGGAAGTAGGCTGTGGCAAGGGAAAATTTACCGCAGAAACAGCCCAAGCAAACCCCGATGTTCTGCTAATCGCGGTGGAACGGTGCCGGGAGGCCATGGTTGTTGCCATGGAAAAGGCGCAATCCATGGGTCTTACCAATGTATTTTTCATTGATATGGACGTGGCAAACATTGAAGAAATTTTCGCCACCGGAGAGATGGACAGGCTCTTCATCAACTTCCCCGATCCTTGGCCCCGGAAGAAAAACGCCAAGCGGCGGCTGACCCATCGGACATTTCTTGACAAATACTGCCGCACGGTCAAGACCGGCGGCGAGATCCACTTCAAAACTGACAACGCCCCCTTGTTTGAATACTCCTTGGAAGAATTTGCCGCCTGCGGTTTGCAGGTAAATCACCTCACCCGGAACCTGCACGAAAACGGAATCGTGGGCATCATGACCGGCTACGAAGAAAAATTCCACGCCCTAGGCACCCCCATCAACCGGTGCGAAGTGGTGTGCAGACCCTTTGTTCTGCCGGAGGAGAAAAAAGAATTGTCAGCTGACAATTAAGGAGTTTTCTTATGAACACGTATTACGCAGGAAGCTGCGATATTGCCGTTATTGGCGCCGGACATGCCGGCATTGAGGCGGCGCTGGCATCTGCCCGGCTGGGTCATGATACCATTCTTTTTACCATCAATCTGGACGCGGTGGGCAACATGCCCTGCAATCCCGCCATCGGCGGCACAGGAAAGGGCCATTTGGTGCGCGAACTGGATGCCCTAGGCGGGCAGATGGGCCTTGCGGCAGATGCCGCCTGCATCCAGTACCGGATGCTGAACAAGGGCAAAGGCCCTGCGGTCCACTCTCTGCGGGCGCAGGGAGACCGGCGGCGCTATCAGGAATACATGAAACACACTTTGGAGTTGCAGGAAAAGCTGCAATTAAAGCAGGCGCAGATCGTGGAAGTTTACACTGAAAACAACGCCGTCACCGGTGTACGGACCAAGCTGGGCGCTATCTACCAGGCAAAGGCAGTGATCATTGCCACCGGCACTTACTTAGACAGCACCGTCATCACCGGTGAGAGTGTGGAAAGCGCCGGGCCCGACGGCATGCACGCATCGGTGGGCCTTGCGGACAATCTCCGAGCGCTGGGACTTCCCCTGCGTCGGTTCAAGACAGGCACGCCCCCAAGAGTGAATCGCCGCAGCATTGATTTTTCCAAAATGGAGTTGCAGCCGGGAGACGAAACCCCTGAGCCCTTCTCCTTCCGCACCACCCATCGACTGAATAACCAGGCGGTGTGCTACCTCACTTATACCAACGAAGACACCCACCGGGTGATCCGGAAAAATCTCCACCGCTCCCCCATGTACGATGGCACCATCTCCGGTGTAGGACCCCGGTACTGCCCCAGTATTGAGACCAAGATCGTCCGATTTGCGGACAAAAACCGCCACCAACTCTTCATCGAACCCTGCGGTCTGGATACGGAGGAGATGTACATTCAAGGCTTCTCCTCCTCTCTGCCGGAAGATGTGCAGCTGGAAATGCTCCACACCATCCCCGGACTGGAACAGGCGGAGATGATGCGCCCTGCCTATGCCATCGAGTATGAATGCATCGACCCCACCAGTCTGAAACCAACACTGGAATACAAGCACATCTCCGGTCTCTACGGCGCAGGGCAGTTCAACGGCTCTTCCGGCTATGAGGAAGCGGCAGTGCAGGGTCTGGTGGCAGGCATCAATGCCGCCTTGCAGATCCAAGGCAAAGATCCCCTGATCCTCACCCGGGATACCAGCTATATCGGCACACTTATTGACGATCTGGTGACCAAGGGCACAGAAGAGCCCTACCGAATCATGACCAGCCGTTCCGAATATCGACTGTTGCATCGGCAGGACAACGCCGACCAGCGGCTGACCCATATCGGCGCGGCAGTTGGCTTAGTCCCCAAGGATCGGCTGCAACAAGTGGAGGAAAAGTACGCGGCGGTTGCTAAGGAAATTCAGCGGTTGGAGGCCAACGGTGTCCCGGGCAGCCCCGCTCTGAACGAAATGCTTGCCATGCGGGAATCTACGCCGGTGGAAAACTCCGCCCGCCTTGCGGATCTTCTGCGCCGCCCACAGGTGACCTACGCAGACATCGCACCCTTTGACCCCAGCCGTCCGGTGTTGCCGGAAGCCGTGACCCAAGAGGTGGAAATTCAGGTCAAATACGCCGGCTATCTGGCGCGGCAGGAAAAGCAAGTAGCAGAGTTCAAAAAAGAGGAACAGCGGTTGCTGCCCCCTGATTTGGATTATGAAGCCATTTCCGGTCTGCGTTTGGAAGCGCGGCAGAAATTAAGTGACATTCGCCCAGTATCTTTGGGACAGGCAAGCCGGATCTCCGGTGTCAGTCCGGCAGATATTGCGGTGCTGCTGATCTATCTGGATCAAAGGCAATAAATTTCACCCGAAGCGATTTCATTCGCTTCGGGTGATTTTTATTATGTTAGACGCAAAAGCCCTGCAATCTCTTTGACCACGTTGGGATAGTAGTTCCCAACGGTCTGTACACACAGCAAAAAGGCGGAAATCAAGGTCAGCACCGAAAGGATTACCACACCGGAGCACAGCACCAACCGCTGCTTTGCGGTGCAGATATTGTACCAAAAGCCCACCACCATAAAGCACCCTAAACCCATAAGGAAATAGATATCCATACGGTAGCGCTCCAATAGATAGGGTGTCCAAAGGATATCCATGGCGGTAATCACCAAAACCGTCACCACCAGTCCAAGGACCAACGGCAGCACCTCGGCATAGCGCATATTTTTCAGCACAGAGGTCTTGCACAGCCCCACCCACAGAAGAAGAATGGGAAAATTAAAAAACACACTGCTGGTGCGCAGGTACGGAAATGTGCCCTTGATTTTTCCCGAGCCGAAGAAGTTACTGACGGTATCGTTAATGATGCGCAGGATCGTATCCCTGTTCAGTAAAATCTGATATTGAGATTGGTCTGCCACCGTCAGCTGATACTTCTGACCGAACTCAAAGGGATCATCAAACCGCAGGTAATTGTAAAGCATCAATCCCGCCGCCACGAAAACGTAGGGCAGCGCCGCCAGCGCCAGTTTTCCCAACAGCTTTCCACTCAACTCCCGCTGCTTCAAAAAAGCAATCAGCATGGGGATCACCAAAAGATTTGCTATGGCAATGGGCGGTCTGCAACCAAATACCAGCGCACCCAGCAGCGCCCCCACACCGGCAAGAAGAATCTGCCGATTTTCTCTTTTCTCCACATAGACCGCCCGGACGAAAAAGTACAGACTCCACACTTCCAAGGCGATGGCAGCGGTAATAGCAGTGCAGTAAAGCGCCGGTTCTGCCACAGCATACCACACACTCATTACAGAAAAAGCGGCAGACAACGCCAGATACATACTATGGGGCAGCCGCTTGAAGAATCGCTTCGCCAGAAGATAAAACAATGCAAAGATCCCCGCCACCGCAAAAGCCGTGAACAGTTGCGTGGCATGATAGGTAGTTAGCGCTGTTCCGGTAATAAGCCGATAAGGCAAAAATGCCAGCAGCACCGGTACGATGCCGAAATACATATAGTAATGCCCATCATAATAGGCATGATCCCAATGGAATTTTACGCCTGTTGCCTCTCGCTCCGCCGGGTCATAGGGGTTTTTCAGCGCCAGCAACGCATCCTCGTCCCCATAGGCAAAGTCCAGACGGCCCTGCAACAGATTTTCTGCCATCAGCTCATACTGATTCCGGTGACCGGGTATCTCTCCATTCCAAAGGGGCAGAGCATCCATGGGCAACACGCACACAGCTATGGTCACCACTACCACAAGCAGTGTAATCAGCCGTTTTACCATCCCGGAATGTTCCAAGGTTACCCTGTGCAACGCAGAACTGGGTCGGAAGCAAAAAACGATCAGCGCCAACAGGCACACATAACCCCAGCCGAAGCTGTCCCCGGTGACCAGGGCAATCACAAACGCCCCGGCGGTGATTAAGCTCCAAAGGGGATAAAACCAGCGGGCAAAGGGATGTTTGCGCAGCCAGTTTTGTATCACATCAATCATGGCAATCCTCTTTCTCCAAGATCTTCCGGTAACGCCAGTTGACCTTCATTCGCTCCAATTCAAAGTCCTGCTTGTTCTTCTGTACCGCATTTTGCAGCTGCAAGCCGGTAAAAAAGGACAGCAGCGCCGCAATTACCGTAAATCCGCACACGATCAAGGTGGGAAAATTGGGCACCAGACCGGTTCGCAGATAAGTCACCAGCACCGGGATAAAGAACGCCGCCGCCAGCAGCAACAGTACACCGCTGATAATGCCAAAGAAAGAACAGGGCTTGTAGGTTCTGTGGAGAGTGAAAATGGTTTTCAGCACCTTCAAACCATCCCGGACGGTGTTCAGCTTAGAAGCGCTGCCTGCGGGGCGGTCCCTGTACGGGATCACCACGTGGTCGATCTTCATATTCTTATCCAGCGCGTGAATGGTCATTTCCGTTTCGATTTCGAATCCTGCCGACAGCACCGGGAATGTCTTGACAAAATCAAAGCTGAATGCCCGGCAGCCGGTCATCACATCATGCACATCGGAACGGAACAAGGTGTTAATGCCGAACCGGACGAGAGAATTGCCGAAATTATGGAACAAGCGCTTATTCTCCGTAAAATACGTGGAAGAAAGCCGGTCTCCCACCACCATATCCGCCTGCCGGTACAGCACCAGATCAGCCATTTCACGGGCGCAATCGGCAGGATAGGTATCGTCGCCGTCCACCATCAGGTAGACCTCCGCATCCACCTCCCGGAACATACGGCGGATCACATTCCCCTTTCCCTGCTGATACTCCTGGCGCACCACCGCGCCGGCGCTGCGGGCGATCTCCCCCGTGCCGTCGGTAGAGTTGTTGTCGTATACATAGACCGTTGCCTCTGGCAGCGCCTGTTTCCAATCCGCAACAACCTTGGCAACCGTCTGACTCTCATTATAGCAAGGAACCAGAACCGCGATTTTGTCCATAATCGTCCTCCATTCATGTCAAGCAACCGTTTTCTGAAAGGTTTCAACTACATTATACTTCCCAAGAAGAAATAAAACAAGTCCCAAGGATCACACCTTGGGGCTTTGCGGGCTATTTACAAGGTCACATTCTGCAAAAATGGAACTATGTTGCAAGATCAATATAGGAAAATGCGCTATATATCTATGTTTCGATTTTCATATTCGTTCTTTGCAAAAATACTGATTACCAATTACTTCTTACTTATTACTTCCCAAAGCCCCAAGGACTTTCGTCCTTGGGGCTTTGGGACCGACACTCAAAATGGAACCGGTCTGAAAACCTGATTTCTTATCTATCTCAGTCTAAAACACTTACAGTGTATGTAGATATTCGTACAATCTATCGGGGAAGTTCACAGTCATACCGTCCACACCAAGCGCACACATTTTCTTCATAAGCGCTATGTTGAAAACTCCCCACGCTCTAACACCAAGACCTGCTTTTCTCCATTTTTTCATCAATTCTTCTGTAACAAGTTCGGCTTTCGGTGCGATTTCTTCACCGCAAATTTCTGACAATGATTTTACTATTTCATCATCCATAGAGGATGTTAGTAAACCAACCCGTGCCGAAGAATCAAGTTCCTTCATTTTTCTAATATATTCATAATGAAAACTTGTAAAGGTGGTCTTTTCCATTATTCCAAATCCCTTTACCATTTCAAGTGTTTCTTCCTCAACATCGGCGCCTTTAAGTTCAATGGCAAAATTAATATCATATGCAGAAAACTTTTCCAAAAATTCCTGTAAGGTGATGATTCTATCATAAAAACCAGTGGTACAACTGCCGTAAACTTCGATATTATTAAGTTCATCCCATGTGTAATCACAAAGCTTTCCTTGCTTGTTGGAAACCCTATCAAGTGTATCATCGTGAAACAGTACCAATACACCATCTTTGGTTTTCTGAACATCTGTTTCAATGCCGTTTGCACCTTGCAACAAGCCAAGATAAAAAGATGAAAGTGTATTTTCCGGAGCATACTCACTTGCTCCTCTATGTGCATAATTTATCATATCGTCACCGCCTTGGGTTTATTATAGTACAAAAGTGGTGGAGACGCAAGACATAATGATGCATCGCCGCTGGCGATATGATGTTACACCTTATGGTGTAATGGTGTTGCTCGTTTCACTCGCAATGATGCGATGTTTGCCTCAAAAACATTAGGCGAAGCCGACATCATTCACGAAGTGAACATCATTAGCGAAGCGTCATCATTTGCCGCAAGGCAAACATCATTGAAAAAAACCTCTTTACGAAAGTAAAGAGGTTTTTTCTGGCGCCCCCTGTTGGACTCGATATGGTTTGTCCGTCTTACTGTTGCGGTGCCCGACATCTGCCTTCGTCGACGGTGCTCCTTGGCATCTGTCGACCGCTGCCACTCGCTCAGGTCGCTCCTCCCGCCCCCCGGCGGCGCTCCCATCGCTCCCTACCTCCTTCGCTACGCTCAGTCGGTATAACGACGATCTGATAACCACTGTTCATTGACGCAAGCGCATCAATGAATACCAAAAAGAACACCACCCATTCGGGTGGTGTTCTTTTTGTCATTCGTGTCCGAAAAAGAACTGGGCGAAAAACCTAATTTTCTTTGAAATCAACTCTCCATATTAAGAATTTTCTTAAATTCAGTTATTAAAAAATCAAAATCTTCTTTGTCATAATAGTAATGTCCAGATTTTTTAAGTTTGTTCACCAAAACATTAGGCTTGTTTTCAAAATATTTTGCACTTCGACTTGAAACCATTTCATCTTTTTCAGATTGATATACCAAACAAATTGTATTAAGCAAATTCACAGTTTGGCGAGTTCGACGGATTTTTGCAAACAACTCTAAAAACCTAGGTATCCAGCCAATATAATGAAAAGGATTTTTGTCCTTTTCTATACCGTAACACTTTTTTGCCGCCAATGCTTCATAATCATCCGAGCGAATTTTATCGAAATAAACCTTTAATGAATTGATTGGCATTTTAGGTTTTATCGACAATCGCAATGGAACTGCAAGAAGAAACAACTTGCAAACTTTTTTGTTTTTAATTGCCTGGTCGATTGCAAAGAGTGTTCCTAATGAGTGCGCAACAATATATATTTTTTCGTGTGTTAATGATAATTCATCTACGACAGAAGCAACCTGTGCCTCCCACTTTTTCATTGATGTCTTAGAAAAATCTTTAACGCTTTTTCCATGACCATCTAGTAGTAAATTATAAACCGAAAATGATTCAGGAACTAAAGAAACAAATTCATTAAAATGATTTGGCGTTCCAACAATTCCATGAATAAACAAAATGACGATGTTTGAATTATCACATATCCTCACATATTCCTTATGTTCCACATCATCACCGCCTTAGAATTATTATAGCATAAAAGCGAAAAAGGTGCAATAATTATTCATTATTCATTCGAAAATCCGTTCTTTATTTAATGAATAATGAATGATGAATATTGAAAAATGAATAATACAAACAAAAATCCGCCCTCTTGCGAGAACGGATTTTCATTTGGCGCCCCCTGTTGGACTCGAACCAACGACCTGCGGATTAACAGTCCGTCGCTCTACCGACTGAGCTAAGGGGGCAAAGTGTTCGCGTTACCTATCTTCCCGGGCAGTCGCCCGCCAAGTATTGTCGGCGTACATGAGCTTAACTTCTGTGTTCGGGATGGGAACAGGTGGACCCTCATGACAATCAACACGAACTCATATGGATGGCTCTTCACCATC
>JBGVON010000039.1:0-2470 GCA_045126495.1 Faecousia sp. | reverse complement strand
GGCATCTTCTGCGTACTTCTTAACCTGCTTGACCAGATCCTTACGGCGATCCTCAGTCAGCTGGGGGAAGGTCAGACGGATGACACGGCCGTCGTTCTGGGGGTTGATGCCCAAATCGGAGGTCTGGATAGCCTTCTGGATATCCTTCAGCAGCTTGGTGTCCCAGGGCTGGATCACCAGAGTACGGGCATCGGGAGTAGAAATGGTGGCAACACCGTTCAGAGGAGTCTCACTGCCATAGTATTCCACAGAGATACGGTCCAGAACCTTGGGGTTTGCGCGGCCTGCACGGACAGCGCCGAATTCCTCTTCCAGGTGAATCAGAGCCTTATCCATTCTCTTTCCATAATCCTTAAAATCAACTGCCATAGTAATTTCCTCCTAAAAATTAGTTAGTAACGGTGGTGCCGATTTTCTCGCCGCGAACCACACGAACAATACTGTTTTCCTCTGCCAGGCCGAAGCATACCATAGGCATATTGTTGTCCATTGCCAGAGCCATGGCGGTAACATCGGTAGCCTTCAGACCCTGCTCCAGAACCTGTGCGTAAGTCAGGTCGGTATACCGGATGGCATTGGGGTCCTTATTGGGGTCAGCAGAGTAGATGGCATCCACATTCTTGGCCATCAGCACAGCATCGGCCTCAATCTCAACGCCACGCAGCACAGCGCCGGTATCGGTGGAGAAATAGGGGTTGCCGGTACCGGCCGCGAACAGGACAACCTTGCCCTCATTTAAGTAACGGTTGGCAGTATCCCGGGTGAAATACTCCGCAAACTTGTGCATCTCCACAGCGGTGAGGACTCTTGCATCCAGACCATGCTGTTCCAGGGCATCTGCCACAGCAATGGCATTCATAACGGTGGCCAGCATGCCCATGGCATCGGCATGGCTGCGCTGCAGCTTGCCGGAACCATTCTTGACACCACGCCAGAAGTTACCGCCGCCGATAACCAGGCCCACCTGGACACCCATATCCACACACGCTTTGATGGAGGCGCAAACTGCATTGATTTTGTTAAAATCCAGACCAAAGCCGTCACCGGCAGCAGTCTTTTCGCCAAGGGCCTCGCCGCTGACCTTCAGCAGGATGCGCTTATATTTAATATCAGGCACGAAAAAACACACTCCTTCTCTAATTCTAATCATATCCTTTCCTATTTTAACGTATGACGGTCAAAATGACAACCCAAAAATGCAAGAATTCTGAAATTGTTTTCATCATTTTTACATTCTTCCGGTATGTGTGCATCTTTCACACAGGAATCCCCTTGGATTTTCCGGTTTATGGCATGTTTTTCTGTTGCAAAACAAATTGCAATGGTTTATAATGACATATTATTGGAAACGATAACCTACAAGAGAGGAAGCATAAATATGGCTGAAATTACGGAAAGCTTGAATTTTATCGACCGTTTCATTCAGGAGGATATCGCTGAGGGCGGCACTTACGCCGGTAAGACCGTCCACACCCGTTTTCCCCCCGAGCCCAACGGTTATCTGCACATCGGCCACTGCAAGGCCCTGACCATCGACTTCGGCACTGCCCTGAAGTTCGGCGGCCTGTGCAACCTGCGTATGGACGACACCAACCCCACCAAGGAAGACGTGGAGTTTGTTGACGCCATCAAGGAAGACATCCACTGGCTGGGCTTTGACTGGGGCGACCGGTTCTACTACGGTTCCGACTACTTCGAGAAGGACTACGAGTACGCCGTGGAGCTGATCAAGAAGGGTCTTGCCTACGTCTGTGAGCTGACTCCCGAGCAGTTCAAGGAGTACCGCGGCGACCTGAACACCCCCGCCATCTCCCCCTACCGGGACCGTCCCATAGAGGAGAGCCTGGATCTGTTCGCCCGGATGCGTGCCGGTGAGTTCGAGGATAACAAGTACACCCTGCGCGCCAAGATTGACCTGGCCTCCGGCAACTTCAACATGCGTGACCCTGTTATCTACCGGATCCGTCACATGCATCACCACCGCCAGGGCGACAAGTGGTGCATCTACCCCATGTACGACTTTGCCCACCCCATCCAGGACGCACTGGAAGGCATCACCCACTCCCTGTGCTCTCTGGAATTTGAGAACCACCGTCCCCTGTACAACTGGGTGGTGGAAAACGTCTCCGTTCCCCATACCCCCCGTCAGATCGAGTTTGCCCGTCTGGGCATCGACCACACCGTGCTGAGCAAGCGCTACCTGCGCGCGCTGGTGGAGGAGAAGTATGTGGACGGCTGGGATGATCCCCGTATGCCCACCCTCTGCGGCCTGCGCCGCCGTGGCTTCACCCCTGCCTCCATCCGCAATTTCTGCGAGCGCGTGGGCGTTGCCAAGTCCCCCAACACCATTCCCCTGGCCTTCCTGGACTTCTGCCTGCGCGAGGATCTGAACGAGACCGCACAGCGCGTTATGGCTGTTCTGAAGCCCGTTAAGCTGACCATCACCAACTACCCCGAGGGTCAGTCCGAG
>JBGVON010000038.1:0-5297 GCA_045126495.1 Faecousia sp. | reverse complement strand
GTCCGCCAAGAAGATGATCGATAAGGGCAAGACCGAGGTTTGGGATGCTCTGGATGAGATCATTAAGGACCGTCCGGTTATGCTGAACCGTGCGCCTACTCTGCACCGTTTGGGTATTCAGGCATTTGAGCCCATCCTGGTGGAAGGTCGCGCATTGAAGCTGCATCCTCTGTGCTGTACTGCGTTTAATGCTGACTTCGACGGCGACCAGATGGCAATTCACGTACCTCTGTCTGCTGAGGCGCAGGCAGAAGCCCGTATGCTGATGCTCTCCGCCAACAACCTGCTCCGTCCTCAGGACGGTAAGCCTGTTACCGTGCCTACCCAGGATATGATCCTTGGCGCTTACTACCTGACCTATACCCGTCTGGGTAAGGCTGAGAAGGGCGCAGAGGAAGTCTTTGTCACCGATGCCGGTGAGACTGACCTGCCCGTAGGCCAACTGGTGGACGGCGACCTGTTCGTGGAAGCCAACAAGAAGGCAAAGAAAGAGGGCAAGGCAGTTGCCCAGTTCCGCCCCAAGCTGAACTACTCCTGTGTGGAGGAAGCGCTTGCCGCTTATGCTGACGGCGATGTGGGTTTGCATGCGCCTATCCGCGTCCGTTACAGCAAGGAAGTGGACGGTGTTGTTAAGACCCAGATCATCAACGCCACCGTTGGCCGTCTGATTTACAATGAGCCGATCCCGCAGGATCTGGGCTTCGTGGACCGTACCGATCCCAACCGCGCATTTGACCTGGAAGTAGACTTCCTGGTGGACAAGAAGCAGCTGGGTAAGATCATTGATAAGTGTATCCGTAAGCACGGCTTCACCGTGGCTACGGAGATGCTGGACCGGATCAAGAGTCTGGGCTATAAGTACTCCACCAAGGGCGCTATCTCTGTGTCTATCGCGGATATGGTGGTTCCCGAGATCAAGTACCAGCTGGTCCGTGAGGCGGAAGCCAAGGTGGTGGAGATTGAACAGTTCTACCGTCAGGGCTTCATCACTGACGAAGAGCGTTACCGTCTGGTCGTCCAGCAGTGGGAAAAAACCACCGGCGAGGTTACCAGCGCTCTGTCCGGCAACCTGGATGAGTTCAACCCCATCTATATGATGGCTGACTCCGGCGCACGTGGTAGCATGGCGCAGATTCGTCAGCTGGCTGGTATGCGTGGTTTGATGGCGGATACTGCCGGTCGTACCATTGAGATCCCCGTTAAGGCAAACTTCCGTGAAGGTCTGTCTGTTCTGGAATACTTTATTTCCAGTAGAGGCGCCCGTAAGGGCATGACCGATACGGCTCTGCGTACCGCTGACTCCGGTTACCTGACCCGCCGTATGGTTGACGTTTCTCAGGAGGTTATCATCCGCGAGCATGACTGCGGCACCAACAGAGGCATCTGGGTCGGCGCAGTGGTGCAGAACGGTGATGTGATCGACACCTTCGGCAACCGTATCCGTGGCCGTTTCCCTGTGGAGGATGTGCTCCATCCCGTTACCGGCGAGCTGCTCCATTCCAAGGACGTTATGATGATGCCTGAGGATGCGGAGAAGTTTGAAAAGGCAGGTATTGATAAGATCTATATCCGTACCGTCTTGGGCTGCCGCGCAAGAAACGGCATTTGCGCTCAGTGCTATGGTATGAACCTTGCCACTTCCAAGAAGGTGGATCTGGGTGAAGCTGTTGGTATCATCGCAGCCCAGTCCATCGGTGAGCCCGGTACCCAGCTGACCATGCGTACCTTCCACTCCGGCGGCGTTGCAGGTGACGATATCACCCAGGGTCTGCCCAGAGTTGAAGAACTGTTCGAGTCCCGCCGTCCCAAGAAGATGGCGCAGATCTCCGAGATCACCGGCGTGGTCAACATCGACGAGACCCACCGTACTGCTATGCGTAACATCTCCGTTACCGCTGAGGATGGCGAGGTCAAGAACTATCAGGTGCCCTATTCTGTTGGCTTGAAGGTTCAGAATGGCAAGACCGTCCAGAAGGGCGAGCCCATCACCGACGGCGCTCTGTATCCCCAGGATGTGCTGCGGATCTCCGGCGTGGAGGCTGTTCAGAATTATCTGGTTCAGTCCGTTCAGGCTGTGTACCGTCAACAGGGCGTTGAGATCAACGATAAGCACATTGAGGTCATCATCCGTCAGATGATGCGGAAGGTCCGTGTAGAAGACCCCGGCGACAGCAGCTTGCTGGTCGGCACTGTGGTGGACTCCTTCGTGTTTGAGGATGCCAATGCCCAGGTACAGGCACGGATCGATGCCGGCGAGACCGAACTGCGTCTGGCAGAGGGTTCTGTGGTGCTGATGGGTATTACCAAGGCATCTCTGGCAACGGATTCCTTCCTGTCTGCCGCTTCCTTCCAGGAGACCACGAAGGTTCTGACCGATGCCGCAATCAAGGGCAAAGTTGACCGCTTGGTTGGCCTGAAAGAGAACGTCATTATCGGTAAGCTGATCCCCGCAGGCTCTGGCCTCATGGCATACCGTGACTTCCAGCCCGGCGAAACACCGGAACCCGAAGTCCTCGAGGAACCCACTGAGGAAATTGCAGATTAATTCATCTCCAAAGACCGCTGTCGAAAGGCAGCGGTCTTTTCCTTTTTATGGCAAAAAAACGCAAAAACATCACGATTTATGATTGCAATTATGATTAAGCTATGCCATAATATAGTTGTGGGATCACTGTCCCAAAATATAAAAGAAAGAGGTAGCATTATGAATCGAGCAGAATTAAAAGCACAAGCGAAAGCACAAATCAAAGGAAAGATCGGCATACTGTTTGTAATCACACTGATTATCGGCCTTGTCTCCGGTGCGGCCAGTGCTCTTCTGGGTGTGATCCCTGTGGTAGGTTCGTTAGCAGCTACGATCATCGTAACGCCTGCCTTTGCGTTGAGTACTGTCAGAATTTATCTGAACCTTTTCGGTGGTAAGACTCCTGAGGTGAAGGATGCCTTTTCTGGCTTTGATGATTTTTGGAGTGCATTTAAAGTTAATTTCCTTGTGGGCCTGTTTACCTTCCTATGGTCCCTGTTGTTTGTGATTCCCGGCATTGTTAAGGGTATTTCCTATTCTATGTCCCTTTACATTCTGGCTGAAAACAAGGGTAAGTCCGCCCGCGAGTGCATTAACGAGTCCAAGGCTATGACCGAAGGTCATAAGATGGAACTGTTTGTGTTGTCTTTGTCCTTCATCGGCTGGTTTTTCCTGTGCTTAGTTACATTTGGCATCGCCACCATTTGGGTGGTACCTTATATGCAGGCCACTTTGACCAATGCTTATTACAGCTTGAAGCCTGCCGCTCCTGTGGTGGAAGCTCCTGCTGTTGAGGAAGCATCTGCTGAGTAATTTTTCCGTTATAATCCCGGCTGCAACGCAGCCGGGATCTTTTTTGCGGGGACTTCTGTTTGCAGAGGGCGGACAAAAGGGGAGAAGTTCTTGAAAAGTGCTGTATTGCACAGTTTTTTATAAAAAAATGTTGACTTTTTCCAAATGTTGCGTATAATAAGTTTCTGTATGGACACTAAAAAAGATGCTAGCATTGTAAAATGCGATACTATGGCGGAAATCCGCTGTGAGAATATGGTCGTAGGGGCAAAGCAATTGAAAAAAGCCCTGAGCGCGGGCCGTGTCCGATCTGCTTATTTAGCCGCGGATGCCGACCCTGCCGTTACAGAACCGCTGGCGGATCTGTGCAAAGACCGTGGCATTTCCTTTACATGGATCAGAACCATGGCAGAGTTGGGCCGTGCCTGCGGAATTGACGTGGGCGCAGCGGCAGCTGCCACTGTAAAATCTTTTTGATTCTGTCGGAATTTTCCGTGGAATATATACTTTAAGAAAGGAGAATATCAATGCCTACTTTTAATCAGCTTGTTAGACATGGCCGTCAGCAGGTCGCTTACAAGTCCACTGCTCCTGCATTGCAGAGAGGTCTGAACACCTTGGAAAACAAGGCTACCACTGTACCTTCCCCCCAGAAGCGTGGCGTTTGCACTGCTGTTCGTGTCACCAGCCCCAAGAAGCCGAACTCCGCTCTGCGTAAGATCGCCCGTGTGCGTCTGACCAATGGTATGGAAGTTTCCGCTTATATTCCTGGTGTTGGCCATAACCTGCAAGAGCACTCTGTCGTATTGATTCGCGGCGGCCGTGTTAAGGACCTTCCCGGTGTCCGTTACCACATTATCCGCGGCACTCTGGATACCCAGGGCGTACAGGGTCGTATGCAGTCCCGCTCCAAGTACGGCGCAAAGCGTCCCAAGGCAGGTAAGAAGTAATTACCCGACCTAAGACAAAAATTTGACAATTCCCAAGCCTATTCGCAAGGCAGATCCTTGCCAAGGTTTTTCTATATACGATTTGTAGATTACCTCTGGCAAGCACAACGAAAGGTAACTTTCGAGTACCGATGAAATCATTATATTATGAAGGAGGGAAGCAAAGTGCCCAGAAGAGGTAATGTTCCCAAGAGAGAGGTCCTTCCGGATCCTCAGTATAATTCCGTTCTGGTTACCAAGCTCGTCAACAGCATCATGCTGGACGGCAAGAAGGGTGTTGCCCAGAAGGTCGTTTATGGTGCATTTGAGATCGTAGAGAACAAGACCGGTAAGAACGGTTTGGAAGTATTCCAGCAGGCTATGGAAAACATTATGCCCGCAGTGGAGTTGAAGGCTCGCCGTGTCGGTGGTTCTACCTATCAGGTTCCCATCGAAGTGCGTCCTGACCGCCGCCAGACCCTGGGTCTGCGTTGGATCACCACTTACAGCCGTGCCCGCAGTGAAAACACTATGCGTGAGCGTCTGGCTGCTGAGATTATGGATGCTGCCAACAACACCGGTGCTTCTGTGAAGAAGCGTGAAGATGTCCACAAAATGGCCGATGCCAATAAGGCATTCGCTCATTTCCGTTGGTAATAAAGGAGACACGTTTCCATGGCAAGAGAGTATTCTCTGGAAAATACCAGAAATTTTGGCATCATGGCACACATTGATGCCGGTAAGACCACCACTTCCGAGCGTATCCTGTTCTACACCGGTAAGAATTACAAAATCGGTGAGACCCATGATGGTTCTGCCACCATGGACTGGATGGCCCAGGAGCAGGAACGTGGTATTACCATCACCTCAGCTGCAACCACCTGTTTCTGGAAAGGTTGCCGCCTGAACATCATCGACACCCCAGGCCACGTTGACTTCACCGTTGAGGTGGAGCGCAGCCTGCGCGTGCTGGACGGTGCGGTCACTGTTCTGTGTGCAAAGGGTGGCGTTGAGCCCCAGACCGAGACCGTTTGGCGTCAGGCCGACGAGTA
>JBGVON010000037.1:0-74216 GCA_045126495.1 Faecousia sp. | reverse complement strand
GCCCGCCCCCCCCCCCCCACCGCCGTGGCTTTTCCGCAGAAAAGCGAGTCCATTAGTCTCCACCAAGCAAAAGACCCATCCAAAAGGTTGGGTCTTTTGCGTGGTATTGGCATTTAGGTTAATGGACTCGAAAGGCGGCTCTTGGCAAGTGTCCGGTGGACACTTGCAACCGCCGTGGCTTTTCCGCAGAAAAGCGAGTCCATTAGTCTCCACCACGAAAAAAGTCACGTTTGTCTACTGACAAAGGTGACTTTTTCAATGCTGCCCGTTCCCGCCGGAACGGGTGATATATCATTGAAAGTAAAGTAGATTTATGATATACTCTATTAAACAAATTGGAATTTGTCTAATTGAGCAATTATATTACTTTTGTGCTATTTTACCTTAATTTTGCTCCGTTTAGGTAGTCTTTCGAATTCTTACAGAATGGATAAATTTGATCCCTACTTTCCGTACGATATTATTTATGCAAAAATGATAGGATCGTGTTAAAAAATGATGGAATATGCCCTTGTACAACCTAAACCGCCATGGTATACTGTAAAAGCAAAGGCATATTCTCCCATGGGGAATGTGCGATTTTTACCGAAAAGGAGCGAGAAATATGGTAACCATTGGAAACCAAACCGTGAAGATCCAGGAAAATTTCTGGAACCATTGCCTGTTTCACCCCACCGACGCGGTGGAGGATGCATGGGGCCGCCGTATTTTAGATCGGATGGCGGAAGACGGATCTATCGACACGGTTCGTCTGTATGCTATGTTTGAGGATATCGTATATCTGGACGAGAATGATCAGCTTTGCTATGACTTCCGTACCAGCGACTGCCGTCTGGACTATATGGTGGAGAAGGGCTATAATATTCTGCTTTCTTATGCCACCGTGCCGGATTGCATCGCTACTGACACTAAGAATTTTACCGTTGGCGCCAAGGCCAAAACCCGTTATAAGGGCAAGCTGTTTAACACCTCCCCTCCCAGAGATTATGCGCTTTATGAGGAGATCTGCTATCAGTATACCAAGCATATTGTAGAGCGCTACGGTATTGAACGGGTATCCAAGTGGCGTTGCCATTGCCACAATGAGCCGGATCTGTGGTTCTGGCTGTCCTATCTGCCTGCTGAGGAGCAGGAACCCCGCCTGCAAGAGTATTGCAAGCTGTACAAGGCCTTTGAGCATGGCGTTCGCCGTTACAGCGATAAGGTCCGCATCGGCGGTCCGGCCTGCGCCTTTGAGTATGAATTCCTTCGCCGCTTCCTGAACTATGTAAAGGAAAACAATCTGGACATTGACTATATCGCTCTGCACAACTACGGTGTGACCACCGCTCAGGTTCAGTCCGGCGAGAAACGCATCAATGTGGAAAACAACTTGGAGCGGCAGCGTAAGCTCATCGAGGCCATTGAAAGCAGCGGCTTTGGCGATAAGGAACGGATCGTGGACGAATGGGGCGCTGCTACTGACGGCTACTATAACGTGGAAGAGTGTCCTACCTATATCTTCCGGGAAAATGAGATCTACTCCTCTTATTATGCCAAGCTGATCCACGAGATGATCAAGCTGGATCCCAAGCTCACCAAGATGATGATCTGCCTGTCCGGTCAGCACGAGATGGTGGTGGATTTCTCCGGTTTCCGGAATTTCTTCACCTTGAACTTCATCAAGAAGCCTATCTATAACGCCCACATTCTGGCATCCAAGCTGGGCAGAAATCTGCTGGCAGCGGAAAAAGAGGATGAGAACATCTTTGTGGTGCCCACCAAGAATGAAAAGGGCGATTACGCGGTGCTGCTGACTTATGCTTCCGAGTGTTTTGAGGAAAATATCCCCACGCTGGATGAGAAGATCGTCTTTGCTGAGGATATTCAGGATAAGACAGTGACGGTTTGGTGCATTGACAAGACGACCACCAACCCCTACCGTATGTTTGAGAGATTGGGCATTAAGGAGCCCACCAAGGAGGAGCTGAAAATGCTCCGGGAGGAGGGCAATCTGAAACCTGTAAAGGTTCAGAAGGGCAGCGAGGAACTGACCCTGCACCTGACCCCCAACTGCACTTACCTGATCACTGCGCAATAAGCTTTCATACATACACCCTCCTGTCGGGATACCGACAGGAGGGTGCTTTTTTAACCGTTGGTAAGGTTGCCGTCGCCAAAAATGGGGATGGCGTCCCCTAAGTGGGTAGGATTTGGCTTGTACAGGGAAGTGAGGAAATCCTTGTTACGGGCGAGGATTTCCCGCAAATCCCGGTAGGTCTGACCGCTGTAAGTCCGGTAATCTGCGGCAACGCCGTAGGCTTCCAATCCCAGGGAACGGGCAATGTGCAGCGCCCGGTGCAGGTGGTATTTTTGGGAGACGATGATGATTTTCTTTGCTTGAAAAATATCCCGTGTACGGTAAATGCTCTCGTAAGTAGAAAAACCGGCATGGTCCATAAAAATATCGGCAGAGGGGACGCCTGCGTCCAAAGCATACTGCTTCATGGCGTTGACCTCGTCGTAATCAGCCTGTCCATGATCACCGCTCATGAGCAGCTTGGGGGCAGCGTCGGCGTCGTATAATGCAACGCCCCGTTTCAGCCGGTCCGTAAGCATGGCGCTGGGTTCGCCATTTTCGTGGACATAGCAGCCCAGAACCAAAATGCAGTCCACATCGGAAAGGACGGCGGCATCCTCCGGCGCTAAAATGCGCTTTTCGGTGGAACGGACCATGTAGCCGTTGATACTCAGCACGTAAACCGCGCATAGCAGGCAGAGCATCAGAAGAACAACACCTATGCGGATGATTGGTTTTTTCAAAAGCTGGAAGACCATGTGAACAAACATCCTTTTGGAAGAATTTGCGTATAGTATAGCATAACCCCATAAAAATTACAATCTTTGGGTCTCAGCGGTGGGAAAATATTAAGGGGTTTTAGTTGTAGACATACCGGTGTGGAGGTGCTGCTTAGAAAAAGGATATTGAAAAATGGGGCTAAATTTATATGAACAATTTGTAAATGAAATATGAACAAAATTTCGAATAATTGGAATTACATGATATTTTTGCTGTTTTCGTTATATAAAAATGGAAAAAAGCGTTTTTTGAGGTTGGGAAAATGTTGGGAAGATTTTTTAGAAAAACCATGATACAATATTACCGTCAAAAGTAGATCACCGGGCAACAGGCGAAGGGTGGTTGGGAAGGTTCCCACCGCTGCTTCGCTCTTTTTATTGGAAGGAGGAGATGCGAGAGGGAATATGGCAGGAAGGAAGATTTCTCCCGGGCAGATATTACAGGAGCTGGCGGCCATTGGTTTTGCCAGAGTGCCGGATTATATGGTCATAGAGGATGGGGATTTGCGGCTGAAAGAGGAGTTGAAGTCCCGGGAACGGGCGGCCGTTGCATCCATAGAAAAGACCTCTGCCGGCATCAAGGTGAAGTTCTATGACAAAATGAAAGCGCTGGAACTGTTGGGTAAGCATTTCGGCCTGTTTGAGGGGAAAGAGCAACAGCAGGAAAGCAAAGACAACGATCTACTGGCGGCAATTTTACAGGCGACACAGCAGGAGGTGGATATCCATGACGTATCAGAGATTCAGTAAGCGGCAGCTGCTGGCCATGACTTGGTGGAACCGCCCGGGACTGTGGAGTCTGGATGGGATCCTTTGCGATGGCGCGATCCGTTCCGGAAAGACCCTGAGCATGGTGACGGGGTTCTTTCTTTGGAGTATGGCGCGTTTTGACGGGTGCTGTTTTGGCCTGTGCGGCAGGACCATCGGCGCTTTGCGCCGGAATATCGTGGGGAATCTTCCGGCATGGTTGGGGGATGCGGTAAAGGTCACCGAACACCGCAGCGAGAATAAGCTGGTGGTCACCCATCCAAATGGCAGGCGGAATGTCTATTATCTGTTCGGTGGACAGGATGAGAGTTCCTACAAGCTGATTCAAGGCATTACTTTGGCAGGGGTATTGCTGGATGAGGCGGCGCTGATGCCCCGATCCTTTGTGGAACAGGCATGCGCCCGATGTTCCGTGCCGGGGTCTAAGCTGTGGTTCAATTGCAATCCGGAAGGACCGGAACATTGGCTTTATAAGGAATGGATCCAAAAAGCAAAGGAAAAGCGGATCTTGCATCTGCATTTTACCATGGAGGATAACCCTAGTCTGGACCCGTCGATCCGGGCAAGGTACGAGGCTATGTACACCGGCGCATTTTACCGGCGGTATGTGCTGGGACAGTGGTGCATGGCGGAGGGGTTGGTGTACGACTTTCAGCCAGATAAGCACATCACCCGGGATATTCCCCAAAACGGTCGGTACTACATCTCCGTGGACTATGGCACGCAGAATCCGTTCTCTGCGGGGCTGTGGTGTGTGGTGGAGGGCCGGGCGGTGCGTTTGCGGGAGTTTTACCACAGCGGACGGGACACCGGAAAAATGTACACCGACGAGGAGTATCATGCTGCGCTGGTGACCCTTGCAGGGGATTTGCCGGTGGAGACGGTTGTGGTGGACCCGTCGGCGGCGTCTTTGATCGCCACCATTCGCGCCCATGGGGTGTTTTCCGTACGGAAAGCCAAAAATACGGTGCTGTCGGGGATTCACCTGGTGGCAGAACTGCTGCGGCAGGGTGTTTTGCAGGTGACACCCGCCTGTGAGGATAGTATCCGGGAGTTCTCTCTCTACCGCTGGGAGGAAAACGGAGAGATGGACCGGGTATGCAAGGAGAATGACCACGCTATGGACGATATCCGCTATTTTTGCGCCACCATTTTGCGGAGAAACAGGGAAATACGACAGAAAATCGGAGGAGATTTCAGTGAAAAAATGGTTACAGAATAATTTTTTGCCCATGTGGGCAAAAGAAACGGTTCTTTGGGAAAACCGACAGCTGCGGCGGGAGAACCGGGAGTTGCAGCAGAAAGTTCAGGAATTGGAAGCCTATATTAGTGGTTTGCAAGTGGGGTTGCGGGCGGTGAAACGGATCAGCATTGTCAACCGGGGAGGGGAAGCATGAGTATTTACAGCTATGAACAGGCATTTGGCGCTTCTGATAAGACCACCCCTGCTATGCGCAACGCCATCCGGCGCTGGTTTTCTATGTACTACGACGACCGGATGGATAGTCATTCAGATCCCTGTCAGCGGATTCCCTATACGGTGGTAAACAAGCTGGTGAAGGCTGTGTTTGGTGAGTATAGGGCAACTGCCGATACGCCTTTGGGCAGTCAGGTGCTGGCGGGTCTTGACGAAAAAAGACGTCTAGCCATGCAGTTGGCGCTGGTGGGTGGCGCCTGTTATATCAAACCCTGTCCTGTCGGGACGGGGTTTTCCTTTACCCTTGTGCCCCGGGATCGGGTGCTGATCTTTGGCAGAGACGGCAGCGGCAGACCCACCGATGTGGGCTTGGTGGAAAAAAGTGTGGATGGAAGCAGTTATTACACACTGCTGGAACGGCGGACGGTGGATGCAGAAGGTTATTTGACCATTTCCAACCGGCTCTACCGCAGTCGGGATGCGCAACTGCTGGGCATGGAGGTACCGCTGCAAAATGTACCGGCGTACCGGGTTTTGGCGGAGCGTTACTGCTTCCAAAAACCGGTGGGTTCGGTGGGTATGGCGGAGATGAAACTGCCCATGCTCAACTGCATCGACGGCTCTTATGACGGCGTGGCGGTATATGCCGCCGCCGAGGGACTGATCCGCAACATCGACAGGAATGAAGCGCAGATGAATGGGGAATTTTCTCGGGGGGAAAGCCGGGTCTTTGCATCCAAGGATCTTTTGGATCGGGATATGGGCTTACAGGATCATCTGTTTGTGGGATTGGATGAAGATCCGGAGCAGGTAGGACTGACTATTTTCTCGCCTCAGCTGCGGGAGCAGTCTTTTCTTGCCAGAAAGCAGGAGTATCTGCGAAATGTGGAGAGTCTGCTGGGTCTGAAACGGGGCATGCTGTCCGACTCCAATATTGAGGACCGGACTGCCACGGAGATCACCGCCAGCGCGGCGGAATACGCCCTGACGGTGATGGATTTTCAGCAGATGTGGCAGCGGGCGGTGGAGGATACTGCTGCCCTGTGCAGTATTTTTGCAGAATTGTATGATTTTGCTGACCGACGCATGGGCCAACTGCATTTTGACTGGGGCAACGGCAATCTCTACGACCAGGAAAAGATCTGGGCGGATTACATGGAGATGGTCAGCAAAGGGATCCTCAAACCGGAGGTGGCGCTGGCGTGGCGGTTTGGCCTTGCAGGAGAGGATGAGCAGGTTATTCGCCAAAGGCTGATGCCCGATTAAGGTGATAAAAGCTATGCTTTTTTCATAATTGCCCCGACCGGCATAAAAAGGTCAGACGTTTGGGATGCGACCCCGTAAAAAGCATAATAACGAAAGGAGAATGGTATGAAACGGGAATTTTTGCAAGGTTTAAAGGTGGGGGATCAGCCCCTTACCAAAGAGGTGATGGATGCGATCATGGCGGAAAACGGACGGGATATTGAGAATGTGAAATCCCGCTATTCCGATTATGATGCTATGAAAGAGCGGCTTGCTCAGGCAGAGGGTCTGTTTGATGCCGCACAGGCAGCAAGCGACTGGGAGGAGAAGTATAACCAGGCAGTAGATGCCCACCGGCAGCAGGTGGATACGCTGGTGTTCGGCCACAATCTGGAAAAGGCAATTCTCGCAGCCAAAGGACGCAATGCTAAGGCAATTACGGCGCTTTTGGATCTGGATACCTTAAAAACCAGCGAAAATCAGCAGACCGCGATGGAAGAGGCGCTGCAAGTGCTGAAACAGGAGCACAGTTACCTCTTTCACACCCAGACCCCGCCCCCTTACGCAAGGGGCACCGGCGCTATGGCTCCGGAAAACAACAAAGGTCCTGCCAATCTGGCGGACGCACTCTTACAAAAATTTGAAAGGAAGTAAAGAATTATGGCAATTACACTCGCAGAAGCAAAGGTCGGCATGGCCGATAAGGTAGATCAGCAGATCGTAGATATGTTCCGTCGCAGCTCCCTGCTGCTGGATCAGATGGTATTCGACAACGTTATCTCTCCCGGCACCGGCGGCAGCACTCTGACCTACGGTTACATCCAGTTGAAATCCCCCTCCACCGCCTCCGTGCGTACCGTGGGCGGAGAGTACACCCCCGGTGAAGCAAAGAAGGAGAAGAAGACCGCTAATGCTATTATCATGGGCGGCGCTTTCCAGATGGACCGGGTGATCCAGAATACTGCCGGCGCGGCCAATGAGATGGCCTTCCAGGCAGAGCAGAAGATCAAGGCAACCGCCAACTATTTCCACAATCTGGTAATTAACGGCACCGGCGATGCCGTGGGCGAAGGCTACGTGACCGGCACTTTTGACGGTTTGAAGAAGCTGCTGGCCGGTACTGCCAACGAAATCACCAGCCAGGTGAGCTTGCAGACCTCCGTGGAGCTGGACGAGAATTACAATGCGTTCCTGGATGAAATGGACAGCTTCCTCAGCACCTTGGACGGCGCGCCCTCCATGTTGCTGATGAACCGGGCTATGCTGGTAAAGCTGCGCTCCATCGCCCGCCGCGCCGGTTATTATGAGCGCTCTCAGGACGATTTCGGCCGTACCGTGGAGACCTATGCCGGTGTACCCATGGTGGATATGGGTCAGTATTTTGACGGTGAGACCATTCAGGACGTGGTAGAAACCAAAAATGGCAAGACCGCCATTTACGCGGTTTCTCTGGGCTTGGATGGCTTCCATGGCATTTCTCCCATGGGTGACGGCGTGATTCAGGCATATCTGCCCGATCTGAACACTCCCGGCGCAGTGAAGACCGGTGAAGTGGAACTGGTGGCAGGTGTGGTGTTGAAGAACACCTTGAAGGCTGCGGTTCTGAAAGATATCGCCATCGCCGAAGCGTAATCCCGGAGGCACTGCCTATGGTGGATTATGAGTTTTATGTAAACTGCTACCTGGGCAGTGCCATTCCGGAAAAGGCATTTTCCGGTGTGGCGGCCCAGGCGCAGGGATATCTGGAACGGTTTCGGGGCGCTTATCGGGTGGTGTCCTCCGGGATAGAGGCAGAGAAAATGGCTCTGTGCGCCATGGCGGAGACCCTGTGGTTTCGCCGCCATGACGGTTTGCACACTGCCAATGTGGGCAGCGTGTCGGTGCGGTATGCCGAGGACAGACCCTCTTTGACCCGGGAACTGTTTGAAAAGGCAAGTATTTATTTGGACATCTACCGGGGGGTGACCCGATGATATCGCCGGTGGATTACACGTTGTGCTGTCAGACGGTGACGGTGTACAGAAGGACCCGGTCGGGCATTTTCCGGCAGGAGATTCCCGGTTGCTATTTGCAGTGGCAGGAGGCGGAATGCTTTGATCGTACCGGACGGCAGCAGGAACGGAATTTTCTGCTGATCCAGCCGGGTGAGGCGCAATTGATCTTCCCCGGCGACCGGGTGTTTGAGGGTGTCGGTCCTGTAATTGGGGAAAAGGATTGGGCGCAATTCCTTCCGGTGCAGGTGGACGGATTGGGTCAGGTAGCTTATGCCACCGCCTACCGTTGGCAGGGTGTTTTCTGCCACACGGAGGCAGGAAGAAAGTAGGGATATGATGACGGATTTGGAAAAACTGCGGCGTTGGCTGCTCACCTATCCTGCCTGGGAGGACAGTTTGCAGGTGGATTTTACAGAGTCTGTTCCCGGCAGCGCCGGACTGTTCCCCGGCGGGTTGGAGGAACGTTCCCGGCGGGAGGATGTGTTGGGCAATTTGCAAGTGGACTGCCGGTATCGGTTTACCCTCTGTCGGAAAACGGCGGGGCAGTGCGACGGCGCAGACAATGCCCAGTGGCTGCTGGATTTTCAGAACTGGGTGCAGCAGCAGAGCGCAGCCGGGCTTACCCCACACTTTGGGGATGTGCCTTCCCGGGAACGTATGCAGGCGGAAAAAGGCGCCTTGCAGACGGCATCTGAAACAGGCACGTATACAGTAACGCTGATTGCGGATTTTATGAAAGTATATGAGGTGAAATAAATATGGCAAAAATTGAAAGAAAATATCTGGCGCATTTTATCAATACCACTGAAAGCGGTGCAGATGAAGCTGTTTATGAACGGCTGGGCAAGGATCTGGAAGAATTCAGTCCGGAACTGTCGGCGCAGGTGGATACCAAGAAGAATATTCTGGGTGAGACTTCTGTGCTGATCTCCGGTTATGAAAAGACCGCCAGCGTGGAGCCTTTCTATGCTGAGGAAGGCTCTGCGCTGTTTGCGCGGTTGCAGGACATCATTGACAACGGTCTACTGCTGGATGCTCTGAAAACCGATGTGGTGGAGGTGAAGCTGTGGGAGACTGCCGACGGCAATACCTATCCCGCTACCCGGGAGGAGGCTTACATTGAGGTCACCAGCTACGGCGGTGATACTACCGGCTATCAGATCCCCTTTACCTTGCACTTTACAGGCAATAAGGTCAAGGGCACTTTTGATGTGACAGGCAAGACCTTTACGGCAGAATAAACAATCCGGAGGGAGGGGGCTGCCCCTCCCTTCATAGGGAAGAAAGGGTATAATTATGGAAAAAATTTCGTTTGACAGCGGCATCAAGACCTATAAGATCAACGGCTGCGGTGTGCTGCGGTTCAATCCCGGTGACCCCAATGTATACGCCCGCTTTCTGGATGCGGCAGATAAGCTGCAAGGGGTGGAGAATGCCTTGGTGGAGGAAGCCAAGACCATTGATCAGGCAGACGGCGCCGGTGTGGTGCAGCTTTTAAGCAAGGCAGACCGGGAGATGAAGCAGATCCTGAGCTGGGTGTTCGGTCAGGAAAATGATTTCGACAAGATCCTGGGTGGGGTTAACCTGTTGGCGGTGGCAGATAACGGTCAGCGGGTGGTGACCAACCTTTTGGAGGCGTTGCAGCCGGTGTTGGTGGAAGGCGCGGAGCGCTGCGCCAAGGAGAAGGCGGATGCTGCTTTGGAAAAAGCAAGGATGCGTCGGGGTGAGGTACTGTGACGCCTTGGCGGCTGCCTGTGGAAGCGGTTTTTGGGGGCGTGAGGTATAAAATTCATTCGGATTACCGGGATGTTTTGGAGATTTTTTCCTACTTTGAAGACCCGGATCTTCCGGAGTATGTAAAGTGGCGGATCGCGCTTGCGCTGTTTTATGAGGGGGATATTCCACAGATCCATCGGCAGGACGCAATGGCGTTTCTGTCGGATTTTCTTGCCGGGGGCAGAACGGAACAGGAAAAACCTGCCCCCAAGCTGATAGACTGGGAGCAGGATGGCGCGGTGATCGTGGCAGAGGTGAACAAGGTGGCGGGACAGGAGATCCGCGCCCTTCCTTATGTCCACTGGTGGACTTTTCTATCCTGGTTTCACGGCATCGGAGAGGGGCAGCTTTCTACCTTGGTGGGGATTCGGGAAAAATTGCGAACGGGCAAGAAGCTGGAATCCCATGAAAAGGATTATTACCGCGCCCATAAGTCTGCGGTGGATCTGAAACCCCGATACAGCCGCGAGGAACGGGAAGAACAGCAGCGCCTCCAACGCCTTTTGGGGAAATAGCCTTGACTTTGGGACGAGATGCGCTATATAATAACCGAAAGGAGTGTGGTAGCAATGTATTGTCCCGATTGCGGAACCAAGAGTGATTCGAAATTCTGTCCCAACTGTGGAAGAAATTTGCAGGGCTATGAAGATGAAAAGCCGGCAGAAAAAAAGATTCCTCCGCTGAGTGAGCCTTATTATTACGAACATAACGGAAAGAAGATCGATTTACATAAGGTGATTCGTAATTATGGAATGGGCTGGCGGAAGACTGGGGCCTATGCGTATTTGATGACAGAGTTCGGTATCTCTAAGAAAGAGGCAATGGAAATTCTGAATCCCCTGTACACTGTCCACGCGGGAGAGGAAATCACCTTTGGACAAAGCTTAAAAGCATCCTTTTCCTTGGCTTCAGAAGATGTACAGGAAGAGCAACAGGCAATCATCAATAAGCGCTTGAACAGAAAAAAACAGATAGCGGAATTGGAGAAATCGGGTGTGGCATACTGTCCCAAGTGCTTGTCTACCAGTGTTGAAGGCGTGAAAAGAGGATTTAGCGCAGGACAGGCATACTTAGGCGGCGAATTGTTTGGCATGGTTGGTGCTAACAAGATGAAATGCGTGTGCTTAAAATGCGGACATGAGTGGAAACCCGGATAAGTGAATATATATGCCCCCCGTGGTACTGCCACGGGGGTTATTTTTTAGGTAGGTGAAAGGATGGCAAACACTGAACAAGTAATTTATGTAGATTTGAATACAAATGGGATTCAGTCCGCTTCTAAGGAGCTGGATAAGGAACTTTTGGTGTTGCGATTGGCGCTGGGAAAGCTGCGTGCAGCGATTTTGAATGCAGCTGCGCCCATCGGTGCGGTGTTTATACCAATCGTGCAAAAAGCGGTGTGGGCAGCAACCAGACTGGTAAAGACTGCGGGGCGGGTTATTTCTGCCTTGTTTAGACAGAGCAGCGCTGCAAAAAATGCAGCAAAAGCTCAGACTGTGCTGGCAAAGGCAAACGATCAGGTAAAGCGCTCCTTGGCGGATTTTGACGAATTGGACCGGTTGGATAGCACTGATAGCGGCGCGTTGGAGTTGCCGGCGGTAGGGGAAACCGATTCTCTGAGTCCTCAGTTGCAGGCGGTGGTGGATAAGATCATGTCCCTGGTTTTACCCCTGCAAAATATTGATTTTGCTCCGGCGGTAGCGGCTTTCGGCAGATTGAAAGAAGCCATCGCCCCCATCACCCAGTCTCTTTTTGCAGGACTGGAATGGGCGTGGCACAATCTTTTGGTGCCTTTGGCAGCGTGGACCGTTGAGGATCTGCTGCCGGTGTTTTTGACCACTCTGGCATCGGCGCTGGGGGTATTGAATGCAGTGATCGTGGCGTTGCAGCCGGCGGCGACTTGGCTTTGGGAGACCTTTTTGCAGCCCATTGCACAGTGGACGGGAGAGACGATCCTGGAAGCTTTGGGCTGGCTGCGGCAGCGGCTGGATGGTATTAGCCACTGGGTATCGGAAAACAGTGACCTTGTGCAGAAGATTGCTTTGGCAGCCGCAGCGATGGCAATTGCAAACGGAATATTGGGGAACTTTAACGGTTTAAGCGGCAGAGCAACGGGCCTTATGGGCGGTTTCGGCAATGCTATGGGTTTGCTGACCAATCCCATATCTCTGATAACCGGCGGAATCAAATTGTTGGGCGCTGCGATTTTGCTGCTGATCGGCAATTGGGATGGGGTGAAACACGCCGCCACCGGCGCATGGGGCGCTATTTGTTCCGCGTGGAGCGGTGCGGCGGCGTGGTTTCAGAGCGCTGTGCTTATGCCCATGACCAATGGTTTTCAAAATATGGCAAACGGCATCATCGGTTTTCTCAACGGGTTGGTAGCCGGCGCGGTGAGCGCGGTCAACGGCATCGTCCGGGCGGTGAATCGACTGCAATTTACCGTGCCGGACTGGGTGCCGGGTCTGGGTGGACAGACCCTCGGCTTTCAGTTGAAGGAACTGAGCACACCCCAAATCCCCTATTTGGCGCAGGGGGCAGTGCTGCCTGCCAACAAGCCCTTTTTGGCGGTGGTGGGCGATCAGAAGCACGGCACCAACGTGGAAGCGCCGTTGGATGTGATCAAGCAGGCGCTGTCTGAGGTGCTGGGCAGTCAGGGCGAGACGGTGGTGCAGGTGAACTTCAACGGTGACCTTGCCCAGCTTGCCCGGGTGCTGAAACCGGCAATCGACACAGAAACCCGCCGGATCGGCGGATCTTTGGCAAAGGGGGCGGTGATCTGATGGCAGATATAACGGTTTTTCTAATGGACGGCGTTGCCTATCACGTAGATGTTTTGGCGCTGACCCGTAAATTTTCCGTTATGGACACGGACCAGTCCGGCAGGACACAGGACGGACAGATGTACCGGGATGTGATCGGTACCTTTTATAACTATACTATGACCGTGGGGGTTCGGGATGGTGACCGGGAATCGCTGGATGCCTTTTGGGAGGCGATTTCCAGTCCTCAAAGCAGTCATGTCTGCCAATTTCCCTATGGTCAGAAGACCCTGACCCAAAGAATGTATGTTACCGGCGGCGAGCAGGGGTTGCAGCTGATGAAGGACGGAAAGAACCATTGGGATGTCATCACGGTGAACTTTATCGCCATGGGACCGGAGGTGACCCCATGAGTTTACTGGTAAGGTATCTGGATGTTCCGGTGGGGGCGCAGGAGGCGGCAGCGGCAGCTGCCGCCTCCGTTCAGCCTTTTGGTTCTGCCCAGCAGCTGGTGACCGGCGCAGAGGATGTAGCTTGGGCGACTTTGGAGCAGGGCAGCTGGGCATTGGATGGAACAAGGATGCTGCTGCCGGATGTGCCTTCACAAATCGGTTGGTGGAGTGAAAACCGGTCCGGTGGGGATGGAAATTTTGCTGACCCGCCGGTGATTTCCATTACATTCTCCCAACCCTACACCGCTACCGGCCTGACCTTTACCTTTTGGCCTGCGCTGGGTCAGTGGTGCAGTCATGTGCAGGTGCGTTGGTATGGAGGACAGAATTTGTTGTCGGAGGTTACGGCGTTTCCCGATAGCTCCCAGTGGGTTCTTGACCGTGGCGCGGAGGGTTTTGACAGAATCGAGATCACCCTTCTTGCCACCAATGTCCCCGGTCAATTTGCCAAGATCGAGCAGATCTGGATGGGACAGGTGGTGGAATTCGGGCAGAGTGAGATCGTCCGGGTGAACCTTTTGAATGAGGTGGATCCGTCCATGTGTGAACTGCGGGTGGATACCATGACCGTGGAGATTCGGGACAGAAAAAACCGCGCCCTGATGCCCCAGAAGAATCAGTCCATGCATTTGTTTCGAAACGGGGAGCAGATCGCGGCCCATTATATTACCGATTCCGGGCGGGAGTCCCGGGAAAATTATACATTCCGCTGTCAGTCTGCCATTGGGCGGTTGGAGGATGGCTTTGCCGGTGGCGTGTACCGGGATCAGCCGGTGACGGCACTTTTGGATGCGGTACTGGTCGGTTTTGCATACCATCTGGACGACCGGTTTCAACAGGAGACGGTTACCGGGTTTCTGCCGGCATGTACCCGCCGGGAGGCGTTGCAGCAGATCGCCTTTGCCATTGGTGCGGTGGTGACCACTCAGGGTGACGGCGCGATCCGACTGTCACCGTTACAGTCCCAGGTGCAGGCTAATTTTGCCGGCAGTGATATTTTTGCCGGCGCTAAGGTCACCCGGGAGTCACAGATCGCCAAGGTAGAGGTGGTGGCGCACAGTTATACCGAAGACGGACAGGAGGAGACATTTTTGCACAGCAGGGAGAACACGTATGCTACCGCTGCGGAGAAGGGAAATGTGATAACCGTAGAAAAGGCCACCCTTGTGAATCCTGACAATGTGGAATCGATTTTGGACCGTCTGTACGATTATCAAAAGCTGCGCCATGTGTTGAAACAGAGCGTAGTGGTATCCGGTCAGCAGGCGGGGCAGATGGCGCAAAGTCCCAATCCCTGGGGCACGGTGACCGAGGGCTATATCACCAGCATGGAAAGAATGTTTACTGGTGGAGGACAGACGGCGAATATCACCATCTATGGCAAGGAGGTGCAGGTATGATGCAGCTTGTAACAGACCGCACCAAGACGGATGTGCTTCTGGGAACGGAAAAGGGACAGTACGGATTTGCAGATCTGAACCGGGTGGAGCAGGCGGTGGCGGAACTTTCCGCTGCCGCCGAAAATCTGGATATTCACTATACGCCTGTGGTCAAGACTGACTGGGGCGCGCCCGGGGTATTTTCTTCCGAAACCTGGCCTACAAAAGAACAGATGATCCGTTATCTGGACAATGTAAGCCGGTTATGCCAAGTGGTGGAGATCAATGCAGCGCTCCCGTCTACCATGGAAAACCTCACTTGGGAAGGCGCAAACGATATCGAACAGGCGCTGCTTTTCGTGTATGAACGAATCAAAAATATCTTACAAATACTGCAATACAGCGGCGAGTTTTTTGCCGGAGAGGAGAATGAATTATGACAGACAGAGTGCCCGGCGCGCCGGGCAGATACAGCGCCGTGATTGACGGAGAGGAACTGCAAAAGCTGCGAAATGCCCAGCCTTTCGCCATTACGCTGACCCGGGATGACCAACCGATTAAAAAAGGAACGCCCTACTGCAAGGCAAGTGTTTTGCCGGATGAACTGGCGGCGCAGCTGTGTCCGGGGATGGAGGACCCGTCCCCTAAGGATGCGTTTTCCGCATTATATGAACAGAACGCTGAACGAAAAGCGGAAATTGCCGTTGAAAGGGCAAGGATCAACAACCTTGCCACTTTGGAAGAAGGAAGCACCACCGGGGATGCGGAACTGGCAGATGCCCGAGTGGGTCATGACGGCATAATTTATGAATCCGCAGGCGAGGCAGTGCGGGGACAGATCGGCAACTTAACGAGTGATTTCGGTGAGCTGTCGGAATCCGTTTTAAATGCATCGCCTTTTGACTCGGTTGAAGAGGGGACTGCTTATAACACATATAACACAAATGGAGTCTCGTGGTCTGGTGGACATTCTTACATAAAAAACGTATCTGTTGGAGAAAGATATACGATCTCCACAACCATTCCGGGAAACCCAAACAGAGTATATTGGGGCGTTTTATATTATAACGATGATACGTATGTGTCCGGGGTTTATCAAGGAGCATCTGATCACGAAACCACAATAACAAATTATGCGTTTAGGATTCCACCCGGAGTAAATAAAATTGTTGTTTCGACTTTGAATGCTGTCACCCCCGTTTTGTACTCTGTTTCAAAAGTTTTAAAAACAGAAAGGTTTGCAAAAAATTATGCAAAATTTGATGGGACAACACTAATTGTTAAAGGAAGATATAATTCCAATGAAGATTTCGTGGTGTCAATGAAGAAAAAAGGCAACAACAATTTATTTGAGTTCCATCAATTTTTCACTACTGAAAGAGCCTCGGTTTTGAATGGTGATTTTTCTCCGGTCAGAACCCTCTTGACAACTGGTACAGACTGGTTTTCCCCACATCAGATATATTCCACGGTCAAGGCTGATGGGGATGACAAAGCAGGGTACTTTCTAACGGGCGGAAATCACGATAGGAATGGTGTCCCGACGGGCTACTGCGACAATCTTAAAGTATGGGTAGATGGGATTGAAACCACGGGTTTCAGTGGAATATGCAACCATATTAAAGTCACTTGGACAAACCACATTCAAGGCTTTAATACTTGGAAAGCAGACGGAAGCGGTAGAACCATATTAACAGAAATCATCACGCTTAATATAGAGGGGTTGAAGTTTGACGTATTTGTTGAACAGATTCCGACAGAGGATGTACGCCAAAGCGAATACTATGGATTAATGTCAACAAATAAGCCTTATCCTAAATTAAGGTTTATCGGTGGTCTCAACAGAGGCGAAATAGATGCGAGTGTGAATGATGTAAATAGCGGTTCGCGTGATTGCAGGCGAGTGATTGCTTACAATCCAACAACAGGCGACCAATTGGAAAGTTATATTGAAAATGAAGATTTAGGTACATTTTCAAAGTCGGCGCAATCTTACTCTGTTTTCACAGGGAATAATAAACTGTACTATGCGATTCTTAGCGGAGGATCACGACTCATGGAACAAAATCAGTTATTCACATTGAGAGGATATTATAAGTTTACATCAACGGTATAAGGCAGACTTTATTTTACAGCACCATCCTTCGGGATGGTGCTACTCAAAAGAAAGGAGTACCTATGGCAATTACAATATATCAAAAGGGTGGCAGCCAAAAGATTGCCGCCAATTTCCGGGCAAGGGAGTTTGACTGTCAGGGGACAGGCTGTTGTTTTGAAACCCCCATTGATGAACAACTGGTGCAGTATCTGCAACAAATCCGTACCCACTTTGGGAAGCCTGTGTATTTGACGGCATACCGGTGCAAGACCCACAATGCCCGCACCCCCAATGCAGCCCCCAACAGCTATCACGTCTACGGACAGGCTGCGGATTTTCACATTGATGGCGTTGCATCTGCTGAAATCGCCAAATATGCTGAAAGTATCGGCATAAAAGGCATTGGGCTGTATGATGATTTCGTACACATCGATACCCGGGAAACCAAGTCTTTTTGGTACAGCCACGCACAGGAAAAACGTTCTACCTTTGGTGGCGCACCGGCAGCAGAGGGATATTCCTTGGAACAGTTTGTCCGTGATGTGCAGGGTGCGACCGGCTCCCGGGTGGATGGCATTGCCGGTCCTGAGACCCTGGGCAATACCCCGACAGTTTCTCACTATGTGAATCGCACCCACCCTGTTGTGGAATTTGTACAAAAGCGACTCTTTGCTTTGGGATATACCCAAGTGGGCGAGGCTGACGGTATTGCCGGCAGTAAATTTACCCGGGCGGTAAAGGCGTTCCAAAAAGATCATGGCTGTACATCCGACGGGGAGATCACCGCGAGAAATAAGACCTGGCAGAAGTTGCTGGGTATGGCATAAGGAGGATCGCTGTGAGTGATGCAATTCTGGTGGCTTTGATCTCCGGTGTTATGTCTCTGGCAGGGGTAGTGATTTCCAGTTTTGCCACTGCCCGCAGGACCACGTCCGGTATCCAGACCGCTCAGGCGGTCACCGATACAAAAATCGACGAGCTGACCCGGGAGGTGCGGGAGCATAACGGCTTTGCCCGGCGTATGCCGGTGGTGGAGGAACAGATCAAGGTGATCAATCACAGACTGACAGATTTGGAAAGGGAGGTATCCTGTACATGAAAGAAATCCTGCAAAGAATTGCGGCGCTTTTAAAGGTAAAGACCATTGTGACCTTTATGGTGGTGGCGGTGTTTACTGTGCTGGCGCTGCGGGGACAGATCATGGCGGATAATGTTATGATCGTTGTTTCCATGGTGGTGTCGTTCTATTTCGGCACCCAGCATGAAAAGACCGGTAATTCTGAGAAGTAAGCAAGCGCCCCGGCTCGTAATGAGCCGGGGCTTGTTTTTATAGAATTTCATTGAGTGACAGATCGTTTTCTTTTGCGATACGGGCAAGATCTTCGTATTCATATTTGCTCCGGTTTGCGCCGTAGCCCTGGGCGATCTTTTGCCGCACCGGACCGTAGGGGGTCTGTATTGTTTCCGTCCGGCGGGACAGGGTGTACCGGCGGTGACGGGTCTCCCGGACGCCTAAGGTGGTGGTGTGGCGGAACAGCAGTGCCACCATAGCTTCCCGGTCTTCCGGGCGACATAGTGTGCTTAGCAGCACCCCCGGGCGGTTCTTTTTCATGTAGATGGGGGTGGTGAACACATCCAGCGCGCCTCTTTCCATGAGGATCTCCGTGGCAAAGCCGATGGCTTCCGGTGTCATATCATCCAGATTGCAGCTAAGTTCCAGGATTTCGTCGCCGGAACTGCCGGTTGTACCTACCATGGCACGGACACAGTTGGGGGCAGGGAAGTCCTTTTTGCCCATACCGTAGCCAATGGCGGCGGGGGTCATGGGGGGCATAGCGCCAAAGTCTTTGATGAAATATTTCAGCAGCGCCGCGCCGGTGGGGGTGCATAATTCGCCCCGGATCTCGCCGCCGTAAATGGGAATACCTTGCAATATATGCGCCGTTGCCGGGGCAGGGACGGGCAGAACGCCGTGGGCGCAGGTTACTTGTCCGCTGCCCACGTGGACAGGGGAGGCGCAGACGGTATCTGCCCCCAGTTTGTCCAGAAGATAGCACACAGCGGTGATATCCGCCACTGCGTCCATAGCGCCCACTTCGTGGAAGTGAACGTGCTCCACAGGCTCGCCGTGGACATGGCTTTCCGCCTGGGCGATG
This sequence comes from Faecousia sp., assembly GCA_045126495.1. Taxonomy (GTDB): domain Bacteria; phylum Bacillota; class Clostridia; order Oscillospirales; family Oscillospiraceae; genus Faecousia. Next base: position 55,331 of record JBGVON010000037.1, on the reverse strand, counting down.
ATGTTGTAAATGTCCAGCACCTGCTGCCGGATGTGGGGGGCGACTTGCAAATGTCCTGTGATGTGGGCAATATCTGCCAAGTGGGTGTGATGATGGTGGTGATGGTGTTCCCCCTCCTCATCGCCATGCACAAGGACTCGCAGATGGGTGCCGGTAATGCCGCATTTTATGCTTTCTTCTGCAATAAATTCCACACCGGGGATTCCCAACCTGTTCAGTTCTTCCAGCATTTTCTGCCGTTGGGGGAACAGTTCCAGAAGGCTTCCTGCCAGCATATCTCCGGCAGCGCCCATAGAGCAATCAAAGTAGAGTGTTTTCATTTGGCATCTCCTATGTGGTTCATCATATTTGCCAGATATCCGGCGCCGAAGCCGTTGTCGATATTCACAACGGAAACGCCGCTGGCGCAGGAATTGAGCATGGACAACAGGGCGGCAAGACCGCCGAAAGCAGCGCCGTAACCTACACTGGTGGGAACGGCGATCACCGGGCAGTCCACAAGACCGCCCACCACACTGGCCAACGCACCCTCCATACCGGCAATGGCGATGACCACCGTAGCGTCCATCAATTCCTGCGTGTGGTTCAGCAGCCGGTGCAGACCGGCAACGCCCACATCGTACAGCCGCACCACGGTGTTTCCCAAAAATTCCGCAGTGAGGGCAGCTTCCTCCGCAACGGGTATATCGCTGGTGCCACCGGTGGCTACCACGATCTTGCCGATGCCCCCGGCAGGGGCGATTTCTCCTGCAATGGCGACTCGGGCGGTTTCGTAGTAGGCAATGGGAATTTCTTTATGAATCGCCTTGGCTTTTTCTGGGTCCAGCCGGGTGATGAGAACATTCTTCTGACCGTTTTTTGCCATGGCGTTTAGAATGCCGATGATTTGCTGCACCGTTTTTCCCGCGCCGTAGATCACTTCGTTGGCACCCTGCCGTACTTTGCGGTGCAGATCCACCTTGGCAAATCCCAGATCTTCAAAGGGTTGCTGTTTTAATTGGAGTAAGGCATCGTCTACGCTGACGCTGCCGGACTGTACAGATTGCAAGAGTGCTTTGATATCGGTATTCATGGGCGTACCTCCAAATCCAAAAGGACGGCGCTGTAATATTTTTTCAGCTCTTTGAGAATCTCTTCACGATGTCTGAGCAAAAGTTCCAATTGCCCCTCCGGCAGTTGGATCCGGGCGGCATTTCCAAAAAAACGCACCCGAAAATCGGAAAAGCCGAAGCTTTTTAAATAGGCTTCGCTATGCTCGGCGACGGTGAGCTGTTCTTTTGTGATGGTTGTTCCGGTGGGGATGCGGGTGGCTAGACAGGCGTAGCTGGGCTTGTCATGGGTAAACAGACCCGCAGTCTTGGACAGACGGCGGATGTCTTCTTTGGTAAGACCGCATTCTTGCAGGGGGGAGCGGATTCCCAGCTCTGCAAGGGCCCGCATACCCGGGCGGTCGGATGCATCATCGGAGGCATTGGTGCCGTCTGCTACCAGGGAAAAACCGTCCGTTTCTGCCTGCTGTAAAATGGCGGTAAAGATCCGCTTTTTACAGATGTAACAGCGATCCAGGGGATTCTCTGCGATTTTGGGGTCGTCCAACACGTTCATTTCCAACGTGGTTATGGGCAGATCCAGTTGCCGGGCAAGGCGCAGGGCATCTTCGTGTTCAAATTGGGGTTGAAAGGGTGTCTTTACGTAATAGGCTTTTACAGCCGCGCCATATTGCTTTGCCGCATACAATAAATATGCCGAATCCACCCCTCCGGAAAAAGCTACGGCAAGTTTGGGATTTTCTGCGAAAAATTTTGCCAGCATTGATGTCTGCACCCCCTTTTTTCGCGTCTTCAATGCTATCATATCACAGATCCAACTAAAAGAAAAGGGCGGAATTTCAAGAAAGCTTACAGATCTTGTCGGGAAAATTCTCAGAAAATACCTTAAACCTTGACCACTGGCGTTTTCTGTGCTATAATCCGGAAGGTATTAACATTTTTCCCTGTTGGGGAGGTGTGTCTGTGCAAGTTAGTCGCGCGCATCCGCTGTTGCAGCGGATGGATCGTTTTTTATATTCTCCCGCTTATTTCCTGTTCCTTGGCGGGTTGACTGTCCTTTCCAATGTGTTTGGTTTGGAGATTTATGTGTATACGGCGTATGTGCTGACGGGAATTTGTATCTGCCTGTTTGGCAGAGACTTGTTGCCGATTTTTCCCATTTTTGCCTGCGGCTATATCTCTCCGTCCAAGGACAATAATCCCGGATTGAATGAAGATTCCGTATTCTCTTTGTCCGGCGGCGGTGTGTATCTGGGAATTATCCTTGCTTTGCTGGCGGCAAGTCTTATTTACCGATTGGTTACGGATCCGGATTTTGGCGGCAAGAAGTTCCTTGCCAAAAAGCGTAAGCTCATGTCCGGCATTCTCTTGTTGAGCGCTACTTATGCTATTTCCGGCATTGCCAGCGGGCAGTGGGCAGAATTCGGTTGGCGGAATCTCCTGTTTTCCTTTGTGCAGCTTGTGGCAGTGGGTGGACTTTACTATCTGCTTAGCGGCGCTGTCAAGTGGGATCAGGCGCCGGAGGATTATCTGCCCTGGACCGGTATTTGCGTAGGCTATGTGTTGCTGGCGGAGATGATCCATATTTATGTGGGATCCAATGCCATTGTAGACGGCGCTATTTTCCGGGATGTGATCAATACCGGATGGGGTCACTATAACAGCATCGGCGCTTTGCTTACCTTGATAATTCCCCTGCCGTTTTTGTTGACGGCGAAGAAGCATGTAGCGGGCTTTGCGTATTTCTCTGCCCTTTTGTTTCTTGTGATACTTTTGTTTACCTGCTCCCGTGGCTCTATTTTGGTTGGAACAGTTATTTATGTCGCCGGTTACATACTCTCTTTGTTCCACAGTCGGCGCGCCCGGCGTCAGATCGTGTGCCATGTGGTGGTGGCGGTTCTGCTGATTTTATTATTAACCCTGTTCCGGGAAAAAATCATGCATCTTTTTAGTGTTCTGTGGGATGCAGGTTTGCATTCGCCGGAACGGATGGAAACCTATCGGGAGGGTTTTAAGCAATTTTTGCAGTTCCCCGTATTTGGCGGGTCTTTCTTCCCGGTGGATTTCTGGCCCTATGCGTGGGCGACGGCGGAGGGATTTGCCTTCCTGTTTCCGCCCCGGTGGCACAATACGCTTGTGCAGCTACTGGCAACCGGCGGTGTGACTTGTTTGGTTGGTTATGCGGTGCATCGGGTTCAGACTATCTGGCTTTTCGTGAAGGATTTCAGCACGAAGAAATTGTTTGCAGGTTTGTCGGTATTGGCGCTGCTGCTGACCAGTATGGTGGACTGTCATTTCTTTAATGTTGGACCGGTCCTGCTTTATTCGGGCATTCTTGCCTTTGTGGAATTTTCCACAGAAAAAACAAAAATTTAAAGTGATCCATTTCCCGCACCCGGTATTCCGGGTGCGGATTTTTTTGCTTTGGGGCGCTTATAAGAGGATATGTCAGTGCCGTTTAAGGAAAGCCTGTAAATCAGTTGCAATGGGAACAAAGCTGTGGTAGGATAAAACAAAAGAAGACGATGCCTGTTTGCTTGCAGGGATCTGCCCACAGGATGATGTTGGAGGCGCTTTATGAACAACATTACTGCCAACAAGAAAATCACAGAAGAAAAAGTCTGGATGAAGTATTATTCTGACCAAGAGGTCAACCATCAGCTTCCCCGCTGTACGGCATATGGGTATTTGAAACAGTGTAATGGAGATCGGCTGGATGCCATTGCACTGCATTATTATGGCGCAAATATTACGTTCCGGGAACTGTTTCGCCATATTGATACGGTTGCCGATGCTTTTGCGGCGCAGGGCGTGAAGACCGGTGACGTTGTTTCCTTTCTGTCCGTCCAACTGCCTGAGACCATCGCTGCGGTTTATGCGCTCAATAAGATCGGCGCCATAGCCAACACCATTGACCCGCGTATGGATATTCCCGGTATTAAGCGGATGATTGTGGATTCCGGCTCCAAAATCCTTGTGACCATTGATATTGCGTTCCCCAAGGTCGAGGCCATACTGGACGATATCGGACAGGATCTGATCATCACCCAGTCTGCGGCTGCTTCTCTGCCTCCGGTCAAGAGACTGGTCAAGACCTTGACTACCGGGGTCGATGTTCCTTATAGCAATACAATTATCAAGTGGTCTGCTTTTGTGGAGAGCGGCAAAAATACGGTGGCAGTGGAAGCGCCTTATGCAGGCGATGCAACGGTTGCCATTACCTATACCGGAGGCACCACCGGTCTGCCAAAGGGCGTTATGTTAACCAATGACTCCATGAACGCAGTGGTTATGAATTTTATGCACTGTGATGTTGTCCGCGAGGATGGCGACCGGTATCTTGGCATTATCCCCATTTTTTCTGCCTACGGCATGGTTTGCGGTATGCACATGCCGCTGTGCCTGCGCCAGACATTGGTTCCCATACCTAAATTTATCCCTGCCACCATCGGTAAGCTGGTGAAAACCTATCGACCCAATCATATCATCAGTACCCCCGCGTTCATCGAGCTGTTGATGCAGAGCAGGGAAGTGAAGAATATGGACCTTTCCTTTCTGCGCACGCTGGCATCCGGCGGCGATACCATGAACAGCGGCATGGAGCAGAAGCTCAATGCTTTCCGCAAAGCGCACAATATGCGCTACCCCCTGGCCCAAGGCTATGGCATGTCTGAGCTTTCTGCCGCGGCATCCTTCTGTGTCAATACTGTCTATAAGGAAGGCAGCGTGGGGATTCCCGCTTTAAATACCACCATTGGTATCTTTGATCCGGAGACCGGTGAGGAAAAAAACTATTATGAAGTGGGTGAGGTCTGCGTTACCGGTCCGACTATGATGAAGGGCTATTTCCACGCCCCTGAGGAGACTGCTCATATCATGCGCAAGCACGACGATGGCCAGATCTGGATCCACTCCGGCGATCTTGGCTACATGGATGCGGATGGATTCCTGTTCATTAAGGGCCGCACCAAGCGTATGATCACCCGCTTTGACGGCCACAAGGTATTCCTTGTGAATTTGGAGAATCTGGTGGGGAAACGGGCGGATGTCCGTAACGTGGCAGCCATTGGCGTGAATGACCGATTCCATGTCCACGGTCAGTACCCCATGCTCCTGGTGGAACTGGCGCAGGGCGCGGACTCCGCGGGTGCCTGCAAGGACATCTTTGTATACTGTCAGGAGAATCTGGAAGAGCGCGGCAAGCCGGTTGCAGTTCTGGCCGTGGATGCGGTTCCTCTGACCCCCATGGGGAAGAATGATTACCTGGCGTTGGAGAAAGCGTACGCAGAGTTTGACTATACCGCCTGGATACCCGGTTGCTGACAGAGCCGGGGTCTGTAAAACTGACAAAAGATATATTGTTAAAAAGACTCTGATGGGAGAAAAAACGTTCCCGTCAGAGCTTTTTGCGCGGACGGATGGAGAAAAACAGACGTTGGAAATTCAGGAAATTTATTAAAAGTATTTATTGCAATCCTCTGTGCGCTGTGTTAGAATGACAATAGGGTATGTCTATCAGCTTTTGCCATAGATTTTACTTAAAATCGCTTTTCGTTTTTGGAAAGATTTCCGGACGGACGGGGATACCTGTCAAGGGGCGCTTTCGTGGAGTGAAGAGGGATTATTCGCGCCCCGTGCGGGGATGTAATGTATCGAGCCTGATGCGCTGAAAACAGCAGTTCGGCAAATCAGACACAATAGGAGGTAGTTATGAGAGTGAAAGTTTCTAAAATGTGTCGCTCCGGTGTTGCCATGTTCCTTACGCTGTGCATGGTGATTGGCATGATCCCTGCGGTTGCATTTGTTGCAACAGCTGAGGGGAACGCTCCGGTGAAGTATGTTTCTCTGGGCGACTCCATCACCAACGGTTATGGCCTGGACGGCTATGATCATCAGGGAACGAATGTTTGGGGCTTCTTGCAGGAAGCGCCGAATGCTTATCCTGCGAAGGTGGCAGATCATTATGATTGGGACCTGACACAGTTGGCGATGAGTGGCCTGCGCGCGGAGGAAGTGCTTTACCTCCTGACTTATGGTTCTAAAAACGCTTACCCCGGCGACGATTACACCCATAGCGCCGGTGTACAGCGTTTTGAAGATGAGAACATTCAAAGCCTGTGGCCCGGCTATGCCGGTACTGCCAATATGGCGAAGCTGTTCCAGAAAGAGATCAAGAATGCTGATGTTGTAAGCATTCAGCTCGGCGCTGGTAACTTTGGCGCATTCGTCATGGAGCGTCTGCGCTGGCACATGAGCCAGATGACCGGTGTCAGTTTTGGCGGTGCGTATTTTGAGACCGACGTCGAGAAGCAGCTGACTGCTGTTGCGCCCGAAGCGGCAGAATTTGGCATGGAAATGTATGATGAGCTGATGGCAATTCTGCGGGAGCAGCTTGCTGCCGGCGCAATTACAGATGCCGATCTGACCGCGCTGTGTGAATCCTTGACCGAAACTGCTGTATATAGTGCCATTGGCTTTGCATACAGCTATGCGGGCATCATTGACTGGATCGATGCCAACAGCGATGCAGAAGTCATTTTGGTTGCCATGCCCAACACCTTGGAGGGAATGGTCCTGGAAGTTCCTGTCAACGCCAACACAACTGCTACTGTTGATATGGGCAAGTTCTTCGGTTATCTGGCAGATGCTGCCAATGCATATATGGCTGGCATCGCTGCTACATATGACCCCGAATATCAGCTGACAGCGGACAGCACCCGCGACCTGAATGTGTATTATGCAAAGCCCGGCTCTGTGGAGCTGTTGGCTGCCCAGATTGCAACCGGTGACTTCTCCGGTTACAGCGTTCTGGAAGACCGCTTTATGGATGCCCTGAACGGCACCATTCTCCCCTTGTTGAAGGACGCCGTTGACGGTGTTGCAGGCGAGTACGGTCTGGTACTGGTAGATGTTACCGCAGCAGATCTGGCTGCTTATGCAGAATTTGTTGCCAAATGGGAAGCATATATTGCAGACAAGGAGAACATTGCCGAGCCTGCAACTACCTTGTCTAATGATAAAATCCTGTCTTGCGCCATCTATCTGGCCCTCGAAGAGGCTATCATTGAGGCTGCCAAGCTGGAAAAAGGATCCTTGTCTGCGCTGATTTCCGGTGAAGTGGATGATGTATTCGCAGGCATTCAGAACGCGCTGGACCCCGAGGATATTCTGGACGTTGACGCTGTGACGGATGTGATTACCGATGCCGTTATGGAAGACATCATGAACAATGATGCAGACGACATCAAGGAATGGATCCTGAATAACTATGAATCCGAAATTGCCGATAAGGTTGTGAATTGGGTCAATGCCAACAAGGAACAAGAACTGGCAGATGCCTTGGGTAATTGGGCAGAGGACAACCGCAGTGATGAGATCGCTGAGGCTTTTGCGGAATGGGTCGTTGATAACTACGAAAATGAAATTGAAGAGCTTATATCCAATGGCATGAATGAGGAAGATGCCGTTGAAGAGGTTGCCGAAGCAAAGCGGCAGACTGCTGAGGGCGAGGATCAGCTGGCTCAGATCGTTGAGGATATCTTCGCCGATGAAACTGACACGGAAGCGCGGGATTTTGCAGAACAGACCTACATGGATCTGGCTGCTGACTACATTGCCGGTGACCTGACAGAGGAATACTTGGAGAAGGATGAAGTGCAGCAGTATATCATGGATACTTATGCTGCCGCATATATGGACGTGCATATGCCCTGGTATGCTTCCCGCTATATTGCTGCCGGTGTTACCCCGGTGCTGGCTGAAACATTGAAGGGTGACGGCACCGTTATGGGTCTGTTCCATCTGTTTGCCCGCTATATCATGAGCGACAGTGTTGGCTGCCACCCCTCTATTAAGGGTCATGCCGATATTGCAAAGGCTATCATTGCCGCCTATGACGGCAAGAAGACCGCTGCCGATGCCACCATCGGTGAGCTTGCCGAACTGCTTAACAAGTGCTACGAAGATGCATACGACTATGCCCAGCAGGAAGGCTATATTGATATGGCGCTGGACACCCTTGATAGCGCCATCGCTGAGCTGAAAGCGATTGACTTGTCCAATACCAACCTGACAGATACAGGCAAGACAGAGGTCACTGCTCAGATTGAAGAACTTATTGATATCCTGGAAGCTGCCAAGGCACTGTTGTCTGAGGCCGATGTCCTGGATAAAAAGACAGTGGAGGCTTGGAAGGCTCTGCTGACTGAGGCCAAGGAGGCTGTTGACAGCCTAGTTGCCTTCTCTACTTTCGAGGCAGATGACAGCCTGGAAGAGATCGTCAGCAAGGTCAGAGCAAAGCTGGAGGTTCTGTTTGGCGATGTCACCCACGGTGAATACACCATTAACCCCGATTCCCACTATGTTGCCCTGGGCGACAGCACAGCTGTCAGCAGGAGCTATGTAGATATGTTGGCCGCAGAGATGGCTAACATTAACGGCGCAAGTTACAGCTTCACCAATCTGGCTCAGGATGGCCTGCTGATTCAGGACATCTACGGCATTCTGGATACCAACAAGGCAGAAATCGAAAAGGCAGACCTGATCACGATTGGCTTTGGCAGTAACGGTTTTAGCAATTTTGCGGCTGAACAGGTAATGAACCTGATCGATGAGGTACCTCTGGATATCGACTGGACTACATATGTTGGTGAGGAAGGCCTGCCTTATGTTGAGGCAGCAAGAGCAGAGCTGCGCAAATATCTGATGGATTCCGGTATTTCCGGTGAATATCTGGGCATTGACCAAGCTGAACTGCTGACTGTGGCTCTTGAGAGCTATGTATACAGTTACATCGCTTATGCCTGCAACCTGCCCAAGGTGATCGAGGCGGTGAACGCCATCAACCCCGAGGCGCTGGTTGTCATCGTTGGCATGTACAATCCGCTGGATGGTGTTGTGGTGGATCTGGAAGGCACAGAACTGGCTGTGGGCGAGTACGTGCAGCACCTGGTAGATGCAACCAATGCGGAAGCGCTGTTGGTAGCAATGCTCACCGGTGATGCGATTTATGTGGATGCGCCTGACGTGGAGGTTATCAACTCCAAGACAGAGATGACCATCAGAGAGTTCCTTAGGGAGTTCACATACTACAAAGCGGTAAACCTGAACCCCAACCAGAATGGTCATGCGTACATTAAAGACCAGATCTTGAAAGCGTTGACCATTCAGACAGTGGGTCTGCTGGGAGACGCAGACAGCAACGGTGTGGTGAATGCGCTTGATGCTTCTTTGGTTCTGCAATACTACACCGGCAAGATTGATGCAAGCGAACTGAACCTCGCTGTGTGCGAACTGGACGGCAACGGTGCGGTCAATGCGCTGGATGCTTCTCTGATTCTGCAATACTATACAGGTAAGATCACTCAGTTCCCCGTAGAAGCTGCATAAAAAGGAGCAAGAATGATGAAGAGAATTATAAGCTTTCTGATGGTTGCAGTTATGGTGGTAGCCTGCATGGCTCCTACGGTCTTTGCCGCAGGTTTTGTAGTCACCACTGAGGCTGTAACGGCCAAGACTGGCAGCACCGTAGATGTCGCGGTCAGCATTACCGGCAATACCGGTTACACGGCTTATGGCCTGCAAGTCGAGTATGACACTGCTGCTCTTGAACTGATTGAAGTAACGGCTGGTGAGAAGTCCAATGGTCTTCTCGACGCAAATCTGGCAAACGGCAAGGTAGCCTTTGCTGCTTCCCAGGTTATGACCGGCGACGGCAAGCTGTTCACCCTGACATTCAAGGTGAAGGCTACCGCGCTGAAACAGTATGCGGTTAAGGTTGTGTGGGATGCAAAGTCCAGCGACTTGGCTGCTGCTCCTACCATTGTGAATGGTTCTGTTACTGTTGTATGCAGCAATCACATTTGGAACGACGGCGAACTGACTACCAAGCCTGGTTGTGAGACCCCTGGTGAAAAAACCTTTACTTGTACTGTTCCTGGTTGTGGTGTGACCAAGACCGAGCCTGTTGCGGCCACCGGTCACAGCTGGGGCAACTGGACCGTAACCACCAAACCCGGCTGCCAAACCGAGGGCGAGGAGACCCGTACATGTAGTGTCTGTAACCATCCCGAGACCCGCAAGGTAGCAGCCACCGGCCATAATTGGGGCCAGTGGACTGTAACCACTAAGCCTACCTGTACGGAGGCCGGTGAGGAGACCCGCACCTGTGATACCTGTAAGGGAACAGAGACCCGCAAGGTAGCTGCCACCGGTCACAGTTGGGGTTCGTGGACGGTGATCAAGAACCCCACGCACACCGAACACGGTGCCCAGAGCCGCACCTGCTCTGTGTGTAATGAGACCGAGACCCGCGCAATTGCCGCTTTGGGGCATACCATTGGTGAAGGATGGCTGCACGACGACCAGGGTCACTGGCACAAGTGCAGCTGCGGTGAGATCCTGGATAAGGAAGCCCATAAGTTGAAGTGGGTCATCACTAAGGATCCTACCGATACAGAATCCGGTTTGAAACATCAGGAATGTGAGACCTGCGGTTGGAGAGGCGAAGATGTGGAAATTCCCGCAAATTCCGACGGTACTACCGTACCTACCGAGCCCGACACTGAACCTGGTGATGGTGATTCCAAGGGCTTCCGCTGGTGGATCCTAATTGTGGGCTTGATCCTCCTTGTGGGCATCTTCTTCATTTTCTTCTTCCTGTACAAACGCAAAAAGGATGAAGAAGAGGAAACGAAAAAAGGACCTGACAGCGCAGTGTAAGCGGTGAGCGGTCTATAAGGTATTTCATAACAAATATAGAAAAACGGTACAGGTCCTTCCTTGCAGGGAACTGTACCGTTTTTTGCAGGAGGGAGCGTTTTGCAATCTCTCCTGTGCCTAATGAAAGCCTCCGGCCGGAGCCGGAGGCTTTTGCTGTATAGACAGATTTTATTCTTTTGGAGATTGCTGCTTTTTCCATTTCAGGAAGAACAGGACCCCAGCCGCTGCGGCGGCGACCACCAGAACGGAGATCAGGATCCACCAGATCGTGCCGTTGGAGGGTTTTTCCGCTCCGCAGAAGGCGCATACGCCTTTGTCGTAGCTGTGTTTTTTCTGTGTACCCGGATCGATTTGTGTATCGGTAGCCCCGCAGACGTCGCAGACAGCGGTCTTGGTGCCGTCCTTTTGGCAGGTGGCATCCTCGTTGGATAAGTAGTTGCCGTAGTTGTGCCCTGTGGCAGGGACAGGTTGCGTGGATGCTTTGCCACAAACGGTGCAGGTGACTGCCTCTTCGCCCTCGGTTTCACAGCCCGGCGGGGTGATTACCGTACCTTCGTTCCAGCTGTGTCCTGTGGCAGGGATAGCTTGTGTGGTTTCCTTGCTGCAAACGGTGCAGGTAATGGCCTTTTCACCCTCGGTTTCACAGCCCGGCGGGGTGATTACCGTACCTTCGTTCCAGCTGTGTCCCGTGGCAGGGATAGCTTGTGTGGTTTCCTTGCTGCAAACAGTGCAGGTGACTGCCTCTTCGCCATCGGTTTCACAGCCCGGCGGGGTGATAACCGTACCTTTATTCCAGCTATGTCCCGTAGCAGGGATAGCTTGTGTGGTTGCTTTGCCGCAAACGGTGCAGGTGACAGCCTCTTCACCCTCGGTTTCACAGCCCGGCGCGGTGGTTACCACACCTTCGTTCCAGCTGTGTCCCGCGGCAGGGACGGGCTGCGTGGTTGTTTTGCCGCAAACGGTGCAGGCGCATGTCTGTTCGCCTTCCGTGGTGCAGCCGGGGGCTTTGGACTGGGTCCACGCGCCATAATTATGATCTGTTATCTGGATGGCAGATCCGGTCTGAACGGTTGTATTACAGGTGGCGCACACGGTATCTCCGGTATAGCCTTCTTCCTTACAGGAGGCGGGCCGGGCATTTTTTATGGTAGTATTGGTGTGCTTGCAGGGGGGAGTCAGGGCGTTGAGAACCTGATTGCGCATATAGTCGTGGCCGTCTTTGTTGGCATATTGCTTGTTGGATGCGTTGACGATTTTAAGCATCTCTTTCTGAGCTGCGTTTTGGTTTTGGGTATCTATGGCCACAGGGCCAAAGCCGGTGGTGTTGGCATCACAAGCTTCAACAAAGGCGGTGTTTTCCATGCTGCTGATACGTTTGAGCAGGAACACATTGCAGAAGTCAATCATCTGATCCATGATGTTGCTGATGTCCAGGCTCTGTGCGCCGGCGTTGAAAACCAGGTTACGAAGGGGGTTATAAAGACCCAGCACCAAAACGACTGCGCTAGTGTTGTGTTTGCGGATCTCGTTCACGGCATTGACAGTCTCAAAACAGTAAGCTACGCATTCATAAAGCAGATGTTCCACAAGAGAGGCGATAATTTCTGCGCTTTCCCTGCCGCATGTGGCGCCGTATTCATTCACAAGCTGGGTGCGGAAGTCCCGGAGAGAGGTGATGAGCGCCTGGTCGGTGATGTAAGCATCCCAAACCACAGGCGTGCCGTCCAGCGCGTCATCCGCGCAGGCCAGGATAAAGGGCGCGGCATCCAGCTGGAAAGTGATCAGATCCGCCTTGGCAACAGTAGCAGAATTGCTTTTTACTTGGTCCACCGCTGTTGCAGCATTGCAATCTGTGTTGGCAATGTTGGAGTATTGGATACCCAACTTGCTGGCAACTTGGGTTGGGTAGCAGTTGTTGAAGTTCACCCCGGCCATACCGGCGGCGGAGCTGCCACCCATGGCCACATAGTGTGAACTGCTTTTCTGGTCATACACAACCGGCAGAGATGCGGCATAGTTGCTATCATAATTGTTATAATCATTTTGGGTCAAGTTAAAAACTGTCATCAGCTTTTGGATGATACCGTTGACATCGTTCCCTGCTGCCAAAACAGGTGTTGCAGTGGCCAGACACAGGGAAAGCGCAAGACAAATCGTCAGCAGACGAATGGTTAAGGAACGGATCGGCTTCATAGATACGGTGGATTCAAGTTGCAGCGGCACGGCTGCACAGAAAACACACCTTTCCTCCTTTTGTAATTGAAATATCTGGAAATATTGTTTTCCAGCGTAGTTTTGTCGAATTATTATACATGAAAAAAGGGCGCAAGTCAATGCAGGCGCAGGAAAATTGTTCAGGCAACGGGATAGACTTTCCTGCCGAAATGTGTTAGAATGAATTAACTTGGATTTTGGGTCAGGAGTTGCATTGTTATGATCGAAATCACCAATTTGAATAAGTTTTATCAGTCCAAGCGGCGGCGGATGCACCACGCATTGAAGGATGTCAACCTGACGCTGCCCGACAGGGGTCTGTTATTTGTGCTGGGTAAAAGCGGCAGCGGCAAGTCCACCTTGCTGAACCTGATTGGCGGTCTGGACAGAGCCAGCTCCGGCACGATCCTGGTGGACGGAAATAATATCTGCGCCATGGAAGAGGCGGAATTTGTGGATTACCGCAATAGCTGCATCGGCTTTATTTTTCAGGATCATCACCTGATCGACGATTTGACGGTCTGTCAAAACATCAAACTGGTGCTGGATCTGCGTCGCATCAGAGATAACACCCTGGTTTCCCAGGCGTTGGAGCAGGTAGGTCTGGCGGGCTATGAGGATCGCTATCCCAGCGAACTCAGCGGCGGTGAGCGGCAGCGTGTGGCCATTGCCCGCGCCATCGTCAAGCGTCCCCGGATCATTCTGGCGGACGAACCCACCGGCAATTTGGACGGCAGAAATGCTGAGGAAGTCATGCGGATATTGAAGGCCCTGTCCCGGGATTGCCTGGTGCTGACGGTTTCCCACAACACTGCGGAGGTTTATGCCAACGCAGATCGCATCATTGACCTGTCCGAGGGGCAGATCCTCAATGATGTGACCCGGAATCCGGACTATCCGGATGGCGTAGTGTTGAAAGATGATACCGTCCAGTACCCGGATGACCGGCTGATGACGGAGGCGGATGTTGCTGTCATCAATGACGGTCTTGCCCGTAAGACAGTGAAGCGGTTTGTCCTCCGGAGGGATAAGTTTCAACCCACGCAGCTTCCGGGGGAAGCGGGTGCGCCCCGGACTTTTGCCAAAACAAGGCTGGCCATTGGCCGGGTAGTGGCACTGAGCACCGTTTTTTTGAAGACAAAATTGCTGCGCATCGTCACCATGACAGTGCCTCTGGCGCTGATCCTGCTGATCATGCTGCTGTCCCAGACCTATATCAATTTCGACGGAAACCGCATCATTGCGGAGCAGATGGAGAAAGCGGGGCAGGATGCCATCGTTCTAAGTAAGGAGATATCACTGGATGGCGTACAGAAAAATGCCCGCAGATTCCACGCCGTTGTGACCCAGGAGGATATTCAGGCCTTTGCGGATACGGGTTTTGACGGAACAACCTATCCCATTTTGAGCCTGTCCGTTCCTGTTACTACCTATAAAAACGCCGCAGGCGTTAAGACTGGCTATTTTTCCTATGGGGTGATCGCCACGGAATCTTTGGGTACTGTGGTGGTGGACGAGGCCTTCTTTGAAAAGAAACTGGGCCAGTTGGAGTACCTTGCTCAGGCCCGGGAGTTTGATCCTCTGGGTGTGGTGATCACGGACTATCTGGCGGATGCGATCCTTGCCACTAACAGCCTGTACAGCGGAAAGTCCTACTTTGATCTGCTGGGTGATTATACCATGGCTGACTCCGAGCTGGGGGCGGTCAAGATCAACGGTATCATCAATACCAACTATAAAGATCGGTATGAGGAACTGATCGACCGGGTGGTCGACCAAAAGGAAATGGATCTGGCAGTCCTGTATAACGATGAGGAATTTCAGCGCCTGAGCAGTGAGCTGTACAGCTTCCTTGCCTATTCCTATACCTTTAACCCCAATTTTGCGCAGGACTATCTGGCCGCCGAAGACCGTTCTTATGCTTGGAGTCACAACCTGGTATTTGACGGAAAACGCTATACCATTCCGGAGGGTTATGTTACCATTCAGTCCTCTTTGCAGGACGGTCAGGTGGTCATGGGCTATGAAATGTACAATGCCCTGTTCGGTACGAAATACAATGCAGAGAATCTGAATACCTTCGCGCCTCACGCCGCCGATATGACCCAGTATGCTTATTACGATACCGAAAACGCAGAACCTCTGTTTCGTTCTAAGGTGGAGATCGCAGGCCTGTGTAACGGGGATGGCATGCGTGTGAGCCGAAACGTGGGAGGGCTGTTCCGTAAGAACCATATCCGCCAGACCGGCGTGTACTTTGACGGACTGAGCCACCTGTCTGATGTGTTGGAGGTGGCGGAGGCGCGGAGCTTTGTGCAGGATAGCATCACATTGGAGGGCATCCTGACCCTGACCCGCTGCGTGCAGTTGTTTGTGATGATCTTCCGGCTGGTCAATATTGTGCTTTGCGCCGCGGTGGTCTTTATTTTCGTCAGCTTTTCTACCAAGATGATCCGGGATAAGCTCCATGAGATCGGCATTTTGAAAGCGCTGGGTACTGACCGTGGAACCATCAACTTTATTTTTGGCTTGCAGATCGGGCTGATCGCAATTTTCACCTGCCTCATATCCGGCTTCGGGTATTATTTCCTTGTGGAGCCTGCTAATACGCTGTTCCTGGCCTCTCTGCGGGAGATGGTTCCCAGTCAGCTGGTGCTGGATCTGGATGTGCTGGTGTACATTCCCCAGGTGGTGCTTCAAAATGTGATCCTCATTGCGCTTTTGTCCGTGATCTCTTTGGTGATCCCCATGTCCAGGATCGGGAAGATCCAGCCGGTGAAGATTATCAACGCCAGGGATTGACAGAACGCACATATCCTATTTCCATTGCTAACATAAATTTGAACAGCATGCAGATTTTCCTCTTTTTTTTATTTTAACTTGCAAATACTGTTTTTTTGTGTTATGCTATCACTGTAAATAAGTGCTCTCTGATAGGAGCACAAAAACTTAGGGAAACGGCTTGCCCGTATCCCGCAGGAAACAATTCGAAAAGGAGAAAGATTCCCATGAACAAGAAGAACAACCGCAAGGGCTTCACCATCGTGGAGCTGGTCATCGTCATCGCTGTGATCGCCATCCTGGCTACCGTCCTGGTTCCCACCTTCGGCAATGTGATCGCCGATGCCAAGAATACCGCTTTGGTGCAGGAGATCAAGAACGAGCATACCAACTATACCATGAAGTATGCTACTGAGGACAATTACGAAGAAGAAGTATACATCGAGATTGATGGCAAATACTATCACTTTGTGAACGGTACTATCGAGATGGTGTTGGGTGCCGACGGCAAGCCCACCGATGCTCCCAAGGCTTATGATGCAGTTCCCGCTGGCGAGACCGTCTATCATGCTTCCACTGATGTGGCGGATACTGCCACTGCTGCTACTACCGGCGGTTAATTTCTAATTCTTAACCCCCTTATATAAAAAACTGAAACACCACAGCACCCATTTGGTGTTGTGGTGTTTCTTCCTAAATACCCGCAGAAAGGAGACTGACCATGGGTCTTAATTTCAAAAGCCGCCGGGGCATGACACTGGCTGAGATCATGGTCGCCCTTGGTTTGGTTGCCATCATGATCGTGATGGTAGTCTCCTTTGTTTTGCTCATGAGCGAGCGCACCCAGGCAAACTCCAAAAATCTGGAAGTGCAGCAGGACCGGGCTGTGATCAAAAGCGGCGTGGAAGCATGGCTTGCCGCGGTCACCAAGGAAAATGCCGCTCTGTCCCTGCAAGCAGCCGATTCGACACCCCTGACCCCGGATCCTGAGGAGAATGGTCTGACGATTACCCGGCCCGACAGCGATGCTGCCGGCTGCAAAGTGTTGGCTGGTGATAATCTGACGCTGTCCTTTGCCTATGGCGTGCTGAAAGGGCAGCTGCCCGACGGGAAGACCATCACCGTCCATGCCCAGAGCGTGGAATCCATGGATTTTTATTTGGTGGAAAAACAGACCGGCGGGGAACCGGAGTACCTTCTGTACTGCGTTGCCACCGGCGAGCAGGGAAATTACACCTTTTGCGTTGATCCCCGGGTGGGAGAAAAAGGAGGTGCCTTCTGATGAAGCTGCTTAAAAAGCTGCTGCGCGACCGGAGGGGCATCTCCGTGACAGAAGTCATTGTGGCGATGGCCATGGTGGTGATCGTTACAGGCGCTGCCATCAGTGTGTTGGTGGCTTCTATAAAATTCGATGTAAAATATGAGGAAAAGACCGTCGCGTTGAGCTACTGCGAAAGCGCTGTGGAATGCGTCCGCTTTGCAAAAAATGCGGAAATGCTGGGGCAAACCCTTGATCTGATCAAAGAAGGCTTTGGTACGGATACAAGCGAGGACGACAGCTATGTCTTTTCCCTTACGGAAGGTGACACGACGGTTCAGGTTGTGGTCACGTCCGTTTCCGGTACCGACAATTACGTTGTAAAATTGAACGACGAAGTGATATATGAGATCGATAAAGATAAATAAGAAACATAATCGCACATGCAAACAGGGCAAGGCTGCTGACCGTAAAGGAATGGGAATGGAGCTTGCCCTATTGGTGCTGTTTGTGGTGTTTGCATGCAGTACCCTTCTGGTCAGCACTGCCTTGATCGGAAAGGATAATATGATTCGGCAGGAGACCCAGCTTCGGCAGAAGCTGACCCTGGATAGTCTGGCAGAATGTATCCTTGCAGGGGAGACGCCGGATGCAGCTAAATTTGCCGACTATGCCGCCTTCAAGTGGAATGGAGCTGCTTGGTTCAAGGTCATGAACGGCACAGACATTGTTGACACTTCCGCTTTCCCGGAGGTGGCGGGCGATACAGTTCTGCTGATCACCGATCAAACCGGTGCGCCATTGCTGACTGTGGCGCTGGATGATAACAAAATCATCCGGTGGAGTCATCATTGACGGCAACCGCTTAATCATTTTTCTTGAAATTACACCAAAGATAGGAGCGTGATGACCCTATGCCTATGTTTGATAATATGTTTGGAGGAAAGAGTGTTGCGCAAGGAGCAGTCATTTCTGTGGAGCCCCTTTCCGAATCCGTCAAATTCTGCATGACAACCAGCGACCAAAGCGCCTTGCGGATTAAATCTGCCAATTATAAAACGGGTGCTTTTGACCAGAAGTTTTTTGAACAGCTGGCTAAGGTTGTGAAACAGCAGCAGGAGAAGGATCCGAAAATGGATCTGCAAAAAGCAACCGTTATTTTGCCGGATCAGCTCTTTCTGCTGGATATGATCAGCGTGCCCATGATCCACCGTAAGGCGATGCAGCATTCCCTAAGCCTTGCCATTGAAGCCGTATATAAGAATGCGGAAGAGCTGAACTTGATGACCTATGCTGTACAGCAGAATAAACAGACGGCTACTTTTGGCCTGACCGGTGCGCGCAAGGAGATTCTGGAACAGGTACGCCAAACGCTGGCAGACAGTGGCGTGTCGGTTACCGGTATTACCTTTGCTTCTAACGCAATGGTTAACGGCGCTTTCGTTTTGAATCCCAAATTAAAGGGCAGTACTTTCTTGCTGCTGGATATGAAACAGTCCTATTCCCGGTTCGCTTTTGTTGTGCGTGGTTGTACCATGGGCTATTACGACCTGCCCTTTGGCTATAATATGCTTTATAAGTCCCGACGGGCTGATGAGGACATGCTTTTTGATCACCGCCCCGGTGAACTGCTGGTGCTGAATGCCAAGGAACGGGCACGAGCCAAACAGTTGACAATGGAGGGCGTGAATGTCAGCGAGCAGACCGGCGAGGAAGGCGCAGCTTACGAGCCGGACAGAGACGGCGCGTGGCGTAAGTCTCCCCGTAAGCTGCCTAAGTTTATGCAGCGACCCGAGCCCCAGTCTCAGGGAGAGTACATATACGAAAATTTCCGTATTTTTATGAAATGGGCATTGGAGCTGATCCAAAATAATCGGGATATCGTCTCTCTGGCTAAGCTGGATACGGTGTATGTGAATATGCCGGCAGAGTATGCGTTTCTCTTTGAGACCGTCAATGCGAAGCGGGATGAACATGGTGTTACCTTTGCACCTCTGTTGTTTGATGGGACCGAAATGACTATGGCTGAAAATTTGGAGCTGTATGGCGGATTTTTCCTCGGTCAATTCAACGAGGCAAATACATTTTAATGCTTGACAGGAGGCCCTGATGGAGCAGTATATCCTGATTTGTGTCTATATCATAAGTGGCCTTCTGGGTCTGTGCGTGGGCAGCTTCCTGAATGTGGTCATCTACCGCCTGCCCAGGCAGATGAGCCTGGCTTTCCCCGGCTCTCACTGTACGGTTTGTGACTATCAGCTGAGATGGTATGACAATATCCCGGTGCTGTCCTGGCTGATGCTGGGCGGCCGTTGCCGCAAGTGCCGTGCGCCGATCTCGGTGCGCTATACCGTGGTGGAATTGGCTAATATGGCGCTGTGGCTTCTAAGCGTTGCGCTGTTCTGGCAGGAGAATCCGGTGTATGCCGTTGTCAGCGCCATCGTCTGTTCCGTTTTGATCTGCATTTTCTTTGTCGATTTGGAGCATATGCTGATTTTTAACCGCTTTGTGTTCCTCCTTGCTTTGGCAGGCCTTGTTGCCATGTTTCATGACAGCTACACCCGCCCACAGGATCATATTATCGGCGCGCTGGTAGGTGGCGGTGTGTTTGCCATGCTGTACTTCGGCGCAATGCTCGTATTGAAGCGGGAGGCTCTGGGCTTTGCGGATGTGAAGCTGGCTGCTGCCGCCGGTCTGCTGCTGGGCTGGCAGAAACTCATCCTGGCGGTGCTGATCGGCTCTGTGGTGGGCAGTATCGTATTGGTAATTTTAAACCGAGTAAAAAAACAGGATAAAACTACGGAATATCCTTTCGGCCCCTTTATCGTGGGCGGCATGCTGGTGGCTTTGATGGCCGGCGCGCCTATCCTTACCTGGTATGTAGGGCTCTTGTTGGGCTGATGAAAATCCTTTTTGAATGGAGGCTCTGCTGTGCAGAAATATAAATACATCGCAGTGAATCTGCAAAAACAGAAGATCAAAGGCACGTTTATTGCCAATGACGAGCATGATCTGGCCGCGCAGCTGGCCAAGCAAAGCTTGTATCTGATCTCCGCGAAGGCTTACACCAATGATACGCCATCCGCGTTCTTTACCCTGTCTGTGGGTAGTTCGGTGTCTCTGGCGGAGTTGACTACCTTCTGTCGTCAGTTTTCCATCATGCAGAATACCGGTATCCCCATTCTGGACTGTCTGGATATTCTGCGTAACCAGCATTATACTGCGTACTTCCGCAAGCTGTTGCAGGTGGTATATGAGGATGTGAAGAGCGGTCTGTTGCTGTCGGATGCGTTGGACAAGCATAAGAAAGTATTCCCCCATTTCTTCCGCAGCATGGTGCGCGTGGGAGAGATGAGCGGCAAGATGGAGCTCGTGTTTGCGTCGCTGGCGAACTATTATGAGAGCGACACGGCCATCAAGAGTAAGGTCAGAAGCGCGTTGTCCTATCCTATGATGCTGTTGGCCATGACGGTTGGTGTGGTTATTCTCATGATGCTGGTGGTTGTCCCTACATTTCGCACATCTATGAGCCAAATGAATGTGGAGATCACGGGCATTACCAAGGTCGTGTATGATCTGTCTGATTTTCTGCTGAACTACTGGAAAGTGATGCTGTTGGGTATTGTTTTGGTGGTAGTTATTCTGATTTTGATCAAACGTACAGAGTCAGGCGCATTTTTCTTTGACAAGCTGAAAATGCAGATCCCCCTGGTGAAAACCATTCAGCGCAACCTGCTTACCGCGCGTTTTTCCCGGGCTTTTGGATTGCTCCTGTCCAGCGGCATGGATCTGAACACGGCTATGGATGCGGTGGAAGTGATCATTGGCAACCGCTACATGAAACAGAAATTCAATGAAGCCGCAGAAAGTGTCCGGCAGGGCATGTCCCTGACGGTTGCATTTGAAACCTATAAACTGTTCCCCCCTATGATGATTCAGATGGTTACCATCGGTGAGAGGACAGGCACATTGGACGAGGTTTTGATGCGTTCCTGCGCATTTTTCGATAATCAGGTAGAAACCTCCCTGAACTCCATGACATCCAAGATTCAGCCGATCATGCTGATGATTATGGGTCTTATCATAGGCACCTTGTTTATTGCTGTGTATTCTCCGATGCTTTCTATTATGAGCAACTTAAATATTTGATGTTTCCCTCAAAAAGGGCGAAAATCGAAGGAGGCGAAGGCGCGTTCCGCTCAAAGCTGAAGCTGTGAGTTTTCTTGCGCTGTGTATATGAATATCGATTACGAACTTTTACAATTTTATATATATAAGCGTTTGATTCGGCGTAAGGATGCAAACAAGATTCTCAGTGAATGCAAACGCCTGGACGTTTCTGTACGCGACTATCTGCTGGCAAGAGAACTCATTACAGAGACGACGGAATTGGAGGCGCTGGGTGAATACTACTGTATGCCCTCGGTCGAAATCGATATGTTGGAGATCGACAAATCGCTGTTCGATCTGTTCAACTATGATTTCCTGAAAAAACATAAGATCATTCCGGTGAGCTATGATAAGAACGGCATTTTGCTGGTGGCTACCGGCAGACCCTTGAACTGCCATACCCGTGCGGCGCTTGCCATTCAGTTCAGCGGCAAGATTGACTATGTTCTGGTGCCGCCTGTGCAGATCGATCGTTACGTGGACTCCATTTCTGCGGTGGTTTCCACCACTTCTGCTTTGGAAGATCTGAACAGTGAAAAATCCGAACAATTGGTGGCGGCGCAGAAGAGCGATGCTCCGGTTGCGGTGCAAGAGGATGATGTCATCAACAACCCTGCGGTGCGTTTGGTGGATTCTATCATTAAGGAAGCCATTCCATACTGCGCCAGTGATATACATATTGAACCTTTTGAGAAGAATGTTCGCGTCCGTTACCGTATCGACGGTGACTTGCAGGAACGGGCAGAATTTCCCATTGAGGCATATTCCGCCATCTGCGCCCGTTTGAAGATTCTTGCCGGGCTTAATATTGCAGAGCGTCGTGTTCCGCAAGACGGCCGTATCAATATGATAGTGGGCGGAAAGGAATTCGACTTCCGTGTATCTACACTCCCTACCGTGTTCGGTGAAAAGTTTGTTATCCGAATCCTGGATAAGACAACCTTCCAGTTTACACGGGCAGATCTGGGATTCACCGAGGCGGAGAATGCGGTGGTGGACAAGATGCTGGCCAAGCCCCACGGAATCATCCTGCTGACCGGTCCTACCGGATGCGGCAAGTCCACAACACTGTATTCCTTCTTGAAGGAAGTGAACGACAGTACGGTCAATATCGTCACCGTTGAAGACCCTGTGGAGTATACCATGCAGGGCATCAACCAGACCCAGGTGAATACCAAAGCCAATATGACTTTTGCTACGGCACTGCGTTCTATTTTGCGTCAGGATCCGGATATCATTATGATCGGCGAGATCCGCGATGAGGAGACGGCGGAGATTGCAGTTCGGTCTGCAATTACCGGCCACTTGGTGTTCAGCACCCTGCATACCAATGATGCGCCCGGCGCAATTGTGCGTTTGCAGGATATGGGCATACAGAACTATCTGCTTGCAGATGCGCTGGTGGGTGTGATTGCCCAGCGTTTGGTGAAGCGTCTGTGCCCGGCTTGTAAGAAGAAGGGCCGTACCACCGCCAAGGAAATGAGTATTCTTGGCATTGACGAACCGATTGGTATTGCCAGACCGCAAGGCTGTCAGTTCTGCAATAATACCGGCTATAAAGGCCGTATTGCCGTACATGAACTGATGTACATGAATGAGAATATGAAAACCGCAGTTATGGAAGAAACCAATTTGGAAAAACTGCGTAAGGTCTGCGCGGAAAACGGCATGGTCTCCCTGTGGAGTTCCTGCCGGAATCTGGTGTTTAATGGTTCTACAAGTATTCAAGAGCTTATGACGTTGAACGTAGATTAATATGCAAGGAGGATGTTTAGATGAGAAACGATAGAAATCGCAAGGCGTTTACCATTGTTGAGATGGTGATTGTAATCGCTGTGATTGCTGTTCTGGCGGCAGTGATGATCCCCACCATTTCTGGTGTTATCCAGATGGCAAATGTTAGTGCGGATAAGCAGTTTGCGGCATCGCTGAATATCCAATTGGCCCTGTGGGAGGTGGATAACGGCGAGATTGCAAGCGAGAGCGATCTGCGGGATGCCATTAACGATCTCTATGGCGAGTTGGCGGAAGATGGCGACTACTACGCCATTATGACCACCAAGAGCGCCAAGGGGGGATACTACTATTGGTATGACTACAACAACGGCGCTGTGTTTGTTGCGACCCCCGAAGGAGTGCCAGAGGAGCTTGCAAAATTTGGCGGCGCGTCCGTTGCCAAGCGCCAGCAGGAAGACGAAATGAAGCCCACGCTGATGTTCCTAAGTTCAAGAACGGATAAAAGTGCGCCCACTAGCGCTATATCGCTGGCGAATGGCCAAAGACGGGGTTTTGCAGACAATGTTCGGGCTAGCCTGCGATTTGGCCTTGTGGATGGTGCATACCTTATGGGCAACAAGGTCGAAGATGGTGCTCCTACGGATGTTCTCGGTCTGATAACCAAGTTTGAGGATATGGTCGATGGCGGAGATTATGAGGACACAATCAAGGCAATGTATGAGTTGCAGGCTGCGTTTGAGGATGACCATCCTAACAAGGCTGCTATCGATGCATTGGTTGCAAAGGCAGAAAAAACCGCTATTTTCAATGGTCACGATTTTTTCTTGCCCTATAATGAAAATGCTGAGGGCGAGAGCGGTGAAGGTTATGAAATTTGGACACCGGTGACCGCTGTAATTGATGAAGTTACAACTCACGAAGTCAAAATTTATCAATACAAAAATGAAGAAGTGCCGGATACAAGTCGGGAGGATGCAATCCCGGTTAAGGGCGGTGAATTTCAGGTTCCCGGTAGCATTAATACTTTGAAGGCGCTGTCCGGTCTGCTGAAAATGCCCGGCAATCAAACCGGAGAAGTCAAAATGCAGTTGGATGCGACTTTTGAGCAATTGACAAGCATGGCAACGCCGGACGATGCAGACTATGTGATTGAGCTCCCAGATGGAAGCCAGTATATTATTGTAGGCGCGGATATCTATAATTGGCCCCGTGTGGATGAAAACGATATCCCTGCTTTCTCGGGCTTGGAGTTTGCAAATCAGGAAAGTCTGGAAGTTAAAATTGAGTACAATAATAGTGGTGACCGTGGTTCTGATGACGATTATTACTATATTGGACAAGGTGAAACGGTCGGTACTTTGTATCTGGCATGGGATTTTGACAGTGCGAAGCTTTTTCTAGCCAATGGCGTTCCTGCCAGCATGGTGGAATGGACTGTAAGTGAAAATGCGCTGATTGAAGTAAACAGAGGCGTGATTACACTGGTTGACGGCGCAACACCTGATGTGTTGAAGTCGACTGCAACAGTAACTGCTACATTGAAGGGCGATGCAACTAAGACCGATTCTATCAAGATTCAGTTGGTATTCCCCCTGGAAGTGGAATGGTCCATTGAGAATACAATCACGAAGAACGATACCAAGGTTGAACTGAACTACACCGGTTCAGCAGATTTCGGCATTACCGAAGACAATGTGGTTTATATTGCGAATGCAGACTACTATGTCAAGTTGAACAACGAGCCTGCTGTTAGTATCACCGCAGGTGAAGGCACTCTGTTCAGTATCACTGATAAGAAGCTGGTTCTGAAGCCTGAAAATATCGAGGGCAATTCTCAGATCCTGACCGTTACCTACGGCGATTATGTGACTCAGACCTATACGGTCACAGCGAAGGACAACTCCTCCGTTGGCTTGAAGAAAAATCAAATCACCGGTACGGTTACCATGGGCGACTACCTGTTCCGTGTGGGTAACGGCAACGCCTTCGCTCTGGGCAAGCTGTTCAGCGCTGTGGAAGCAGGCAAGGCTGTTGATGTCAAGTCTGTAAATATCTATGATGCTTCCAAGTCCACCGGCACGAACAACCGTGTTGCCATCGCAACCTCCGACAGCGGATTCACCGCTACCTATACTGCTGGTAGTGATTGGGCTAGTGGCACGATTAAGTTCAGCGGCACCGGCGTGGCCATCATCGAGGTCGTTACCGCCAAGGGTTCTGTGGAGCTGGCTGTGGAAGTTGTAAACGGCAAGAATGTATTTGCCGCAGGCGATTTCTCCGGCGCAACCAACTATGTCGTGCTGAACGACATCACTTGGGGAACCGCTAACAAAACTGCTATTAACGGCACACTTTATGGTAACGGTTTCGCGATTAATGCTACGGCATTCACTAATGCTACTACTAACTCTAACAACGCGCTGTTCTATCTGAATGGTGGTACCATTGATAACCTTGTGATCAACGGACCTGTTTACCCTGAATTGATCTATCAAAATGAGGTTTCTTCCAGTAAGCCCTACTATGTTGCTGGCATTTACACCACTGGAAATGCAACCATTACCAACTCCTACATCTCCGGTTTCCGTTCACCCGTTATGGCAAATGGTATTTCGTTGTATCTGGAAAACACAACACTGATAGGCGGTAACTATGCCAACTTGTGGCTGCAAACCGGTAGCCTCACACTGAGGGATGTTACTACTGTACAGCAGCCGACCACGACCACCATTGGCAGTGGCACGGTTCTGGGCGCGGGTATCATAGCAGATAGTGGTATCAATGCATCCAATGTAACCATTATAGGCGATTTGACACAGTACAACTGGGTGACTAAAGATCAAGTAAGTGCCCACATGGATAGTAATGTGAGTTCGCTGATTGATAAGTTCTTCAATAACACCACCATTACCCAGACAGTAAATGGTACCAAATATATTAACACCGGTATCGTGTTCCAAAGCACAACCGGTACTGTGAACAATGCATCCCAGACCTCCGGTCATGGCTACACAACCGAAACTGTCAGCGGCAGTCTTATGGGCGTATCGTTTACAGGTAAAGTTTATACACGCACTACCACTTCCGGTACAGTTACTTCGATTCCGACTTACGGTGGATATGCTCCCAATGCACAGTCTGTGATTAAGCCTGCGTTCAAGCACAACCTCACTCTGACAAATGGTGAAGTTCGTTACTCTATCGATATTCCCAAGGGTGAGACTGCCACACTGGATGCATCTGGATATACCGTTTCCAAGTACTCCGGACAGAGCATAGCCGTTAATATTACTTGCCCCGGCGCAACGATTAACGGAAAGAAGATCACCTTCTCCAAGGTAGGTGCCTATACGCTTACCTACACAGTTGAGGATAACACCTTCTACAATGCAGACGGCTCTAAGCAGGCAAAGAATAATGTGGATACCTATACTGTGACCGTGGTCGTGTCTAACAGCAATCATCCCAATGCGGTGATCAACTTGGGCGGCCTTACAAAAGAAACCAAGTGGGTCGAAAGTGGTTTGGTTGATAAAGACTATTCTGCTTATTTTGAAGTTCTCGGTGGCTTGGTGATTACGGACTATAATGAAGACGGCACTCCGTTTACAGTGACCATTTCTGCATCCAATCTGAATGGCCTGACGGTTGAAGCTTCGAACAGCGAGGTTACAGGAACTTCTGTTGATGGTACGAAGTATTGGATGTACGATACAAAGGCAGATGACAATAAAGAGGACAAGAGCGTTACATTCACATATACCTACAAGGGTAAGAACGGAAATACTGTTACGGCAACATCCACTGCATTTACACTTAAAGCAAGCACTAGTAGCAGTGGCGGCGGCTGTGTCACTCCAGACACCCTGGTAACTCTGGCTGACGGCACTCAGAAGGAAATCCAGTATGTGACCTATGAGGATGAGTTGCTGGTTTGGAATTTCTACGAAGGTAAGTACGAGACCGTTCCCGCTGCAATCATCTTCGACATGGGTACGGATTACTTCGACGTTCTGACCCTGGTCTTCGATGACGGCACAATCGTCAAGACCATCAACGGCCACAGATTCTTCGATAAGACTGCCAATGCATTTGCATTGATCAACACTGCAAACGTGGCAGACTTTGTCGGACATGAATTTGTGAAGGTGGACGGCGACAGCTACGAGACTGTCAAGCTGGTTGACTACGGCATCGTGAACGAGTACACCACCAGCTACTCCATCATGAGCGCATACTACTACAACTTCATTGTTGAGGGCATGCTCTCTGATACCTTCCACAAGGAGGATGCTCCTCTGTTCGACTGCTTCCAGATCGGCGACAATATGATGTATGATGCCGATCAGCTGAAGGCCGACATTGAGAAGTACGGTCTGTATACTTATGAGGACTTTGCAGATTACCTCACCTACGAGCAGTTTGCGGCATTGAATGTTCAGTACCTCAGGATTGCAGTTGAAAAGGGTCAGTTTACCTACGAGGGTATTCTTGATCTGATCAACACCTATCTGCAAGGCTAAGCATAATAACAATACCACCCGCCCCATTTGGGGTGGGTGGCACCCCCCCATCCTTTCTGAAGAAAAAGGAGATAACCTATGGCAATGCAATATAAACCTACCAAGCCCAAGAAGGAGAAAACGGTTAAAGCTCCGAAAGCTCCCAAGGCTGAAAAGGCAATGAAATTTAATTCTACCGTGCAAACGGTGAAATCCAGCAAGCCGGCGAAAGCCCCTAAAGTGCCCAAGCCGGAAAAAGCCTCTAAGGCGTTTAGCATCGGTCGGCCCGGCAAGGTGCAAACCGATAAGCCCATGAAGGTGGAAAAAGCGAAAAGGCCCAGCATATTCAGCAAGCTTAACCCTAAGCTGATCCTTGGGGGCGCACTGGTGCTGGTTGCTGTAATTGCTGTTATCGTGCTGACCGTGGTACTTCCTGCCGTTAAGGAGCATGGTGAGCAAATCAAACACATCATAATTTCCTCTACACCGGATAAGACTATCTATTTGATAGGGGAGAAGGCGAATTATGACGGCCTGCGGGTGCAGGTGACTAGAAACAACGGTGAAACCTTTACGGTTCGCGCCGGCAAGTGCCAGATTACAGGCTTTGACAGCTCTGTGGCAGAGGAGAATCAGACCATTACTGTGGACTATCAAGGCTTTACCGCTACCTTCTCTATCAAAGTAGAACAACCGCCAAAGCCTACACCTGTTTTGAAGGGAATCAAGCTGATGGAGATGCCTAAGACTGCATATAAAGTCGGCGAATGGCTGGACACCAACGGCGGCATGCTCCTTCGGGAATATGTGGACGGAACTACGGCTGAGATTACTTTGGTCAACAGCTATATTTTCGGTTGGGAAGATGTGAATGGCCCTGGCACCTACGAATTGACAGTTAAGTATAAGGAAAACGGTGTCACTGCCACCACAACCTACACCATCACTGTGACGGGGTGATTGTATGAAACCCTTTGATCAAACCCACCTGATTCTGCTAATGCTCACGGTGGCATTCATCGCTGTGACGATGTACGCTGCCAGCAAGCTCTCCCGGCGGGGTCAGAATGTCCTCTTTGTTGTGGGCGCGCTCCTTTGCGCCGGCGGCATCTTCTGGCGCTACGCCATGGGGATGACTTGGTCCTTTGAGGACCTCCGCTGGGATACACTCGCCATGCAGATGCTGCAAGTGTGCAACTTTAATTTCCTGCTGGTGTTGCTGATGCTGGTGCCCCAGTTCGAGTTGGCAAGGCAGTATTCCTTCATGTTCTCTATGTTTGCTGCGGCAACGGTGATGCTCAGCTTTCCTAAGTCCTGGGCGACGATGAACTGGTACGATGCCCCTGTGATGAACTTTTGGCTCAACCACGTGTTTGCCATTGCTCTGCCCTTGTGGATGATGGCAGCAGGTCGCCTGAAACCCCAGAAAAAGTATATTCTGCCGGTGGCAGGATGTGTGGTCGCATACTTTCTCGTGGTCTACGGGTGCAGTGAGGGGCTTATGGGCGCGGGCAAACTGACATTGGAGAATACGTTCTCCTATGTTTACGATCCCGAGGGCGTAGGCTTGCTGGAATGGCTTTATAAGCTGATCCCGGTGCCTTGCTTCTATTTGGCACCGCTGATCCCCGCTATGTTGGCTTTTTTCTGGGCGTTGACGCGGATCTTTAAGACCTATAAGGTCCAGCCCTACGGATGCAAGAGCACACTAAAACATGTGAAGTAAATAACGGCGGAACTGCCGTCTCCCATCCGAGGAGACGGCAGTTTTTCTGGTTTGTAAACTTGTAAGGGTGGACCTAATAGAAACGGTCCGGTTGCGAGTGCACGTAACCGCCGTAATGATGATTGCTTTAAAAATGCGGATGCCTTTTCTAAACAGTCCACTCAGGGACGGATATACTGGCTCCGTGATTTCCAAAGCAGGGGATGCTTCACCAAGTGCTAAATTTAGTAAGAATCAACCCGCTGACCTCTTGAATGCCATGTGCTCCAGTGGCGGACAAATTGAATATTATTGGATAAAATGGTCTAAATAGTCTAAAAATCAAGAATAAAAATACATTATGTGATAACTGGTATACAGTGTTTCGTCGTGTTTCAAGAATAATTCAAGATGAAAAGTTGCGGGCTAACGCAAAAGTTGCGGGCTGCCTGCACGAGAAAGGACGAAACTATGGAATACTTATCTGCAAGGGAAACCGCTGAAAAATGGGGCGTTTCCATGACTATGATCAGAAGATACTGCACGCAGGGCAGAATCCCCGGCGCGGTATACCGGGATGGCATTTGGCGTATCCCAGAGGACGCAATCCGTCCCACACGGACAGTTTTGGAGTATACATCGGAGACTGAGTTACCAGAATTGGCCAAAAAACTGCAAAATCAGAAGAAAAAACGGAATTTTCACGGATTGTACGATTTTGTAGTAATTGACCTTACATACGCATCTTCCCGGATGGCGAGCTGCCGACTGACCCGTCAGCAGGTGGAAACCATCTTTAAGAAAGGTAAGGTTCGGGAGTCTTTCGAACCTCTGAAGGTGTCTGATGTGATCGAGGTTCTTAACCACATCCATTGCGTGGATTACATCTTGGATCATGTGATGGAGCCCTTGAGCCAGAAACTCATTCGCAAACTCCATCAGATCTTAATGACCGGTACAGTGGACGCCTATCGAGAGCAGGTCCGTCCCGGCGAGTACCGGACAGTTACATCCCGTCCTCGGGATCGCCAGCTCCTGCACCCGGACAAAATCCATTCCGGCCTGGCAGAGCTGATCGCAAGCTATGAAAAGCAGTCCGACATCGAGCGCAATCACATTCTGGACTTCCACGTCCGCTTCGAGGAGATATTCCCCTTCGAAGACGGAAACGGCCGTATTGGTAGACTCATTCTGTTTAAGGAATGCCTGCGCCACGATATCATGCCCTTCATCATCGATGATAAACGCCGATCCCGCTACCTCCGTGGCATCAAGGGATGGCACGAAGACCGCTACGAACTGGTAGACGTGGTGATGGAAGCCCAGGATCGTTTCGAGGCTCAGGTGGAGCTGCAGAAGCTCCGTGCTGCAGGCCAGCTTTACCTGCCTGCCGATTATAAGGAGGACTAACACTTATGGCCCCAGCAGAATTACCTCTGTTGGGGCATTTTATGGAAAACGATTGTGTTTGTGTCCGAAATATTGTACTATTAATATGATAATGTTGTTTTATCCAAGGTAACA
The DNA here is from genome assembly GCA_045126495.1 of Faecousia sp. Taxonomy (GTDB): domain Bacteria; phylum Bacillota; class Clostridia; order Oscillospirales; family Oscillospiraceae; genus Faecousia. The sequence continues at coordinate 24,671 of JBGVON010000037.1, read as the reverse complement.
CATGTGGATAATGGGGTGAATACAATGAAGATTGGTAGAATTGCTTCTATTGTAACGGAATATCTCGAAACCCTTCCTAATGGAGCAGTGATTTCTACTGCGGAAGCAATTGACCGGATATTTGGTTGCAAATTCATTTCGGGTGGCAAATGCTTTCTTGGTGATGAAATGATTGATTCTATGCTGCTGTTTGATATCGACGATGAGATTAATCGGTTGGCAGGAGAAAAGGGAATCGTCTTGGATTCCTCACACTGTGCAGGATTTCCTGTTGGTCTGCCTTATAACATCTCCCGCGTTGTATTAAAAGATGACAGATCGTGTTATGCCAAACAGCCACATTTTTTGTACCAGAAAGAAGGGAAACACACTATGACATGGTTTCATTTAACTGAGGTGGTATATTCTCAGGAGTATGGCGACCCCACATTGCCCAAACTGGCAGATATGGTCTCGGATACCATCGACCCTCACAAGGATATTATTCTGGATTATCTTAGTGAGCATTGCATTGCAGGCTGCCCGGGAATTGTCTATGATGTTGTCAATCCAGACAAGACGATCGGCTGTGGACATATATATTCTGATGATAAGTATTTCTGGGATGACTGCTTCACAAATTATGTTCGAAAGTATAATATTCCGGTGCCGTCAGAGTTCCGGACACATATTCTGAAAAATTACAAGGCGCGAAAGATTCGCCATGCCAAGCACCGACTGCTGAAGAGCATTCGGATTGCAAACAACCCTTATCTTGGATGTCGTTATACGATCTGCATCAGTCAGAACGGCTCTGTGCAGTACTCCAATAATCTGGAAGACACCAGTGAAACAGTTTTTATGATTAGCCCGAAAGATGCAGACTACATTGTGCATCCGATTACGGAATCCTTTTTCTGTTATGGTGAAGGCCCAAGCGGTCAACCAATCGTGGATGGCTATCACTGGGAAATCGAATTCTACAATGCAAAAGGTCTTGTACACAAAATAGAAGGCTGGCCCGGTGAGCCAGAGTGGAGATATGAGGCATTCCGGAATCTTGTGACATTTGTCGAAAGACAAACAGGAAAAGATTTAGGCTCCGGGCACATGATGAAATCTGAGGAATAGAGGGAGACAAGATGGCCTATACATCGATAGTTTTCCAGGCACAAAATGCTTGCTTGCAAGATCTTTACTCCTTTAAAATCAACTTTCCTGCAAGGGAGCTTTCTGTGGAGTATCGGAATGATGCTGGAGGATACACCGTTCACGGAATGAACTTGCATGGACAGCAATACTATCATTTGCTGAAGCTTGCTTCGCCACATAAGTTTGAACGGTTTCGTGATCAAAAATGGCATGACCAAAGCGAAGCGCATTGGATAACATATGATCCTAATAAGTGGACATTGCAAATCAGTAGTGATAACGGATTGCCGCTGTTGGAATTGGAAAGAAACTGCGAGTGCTGCGACGAACCAAAAGAAATTGTGGATCTTGTAGAATATGTTATGCAAATTGGCACATTTGGCAAGTACACCTTCAGCTTGTTTTAACTACAAAAATAATGTTACCCAATTTTAAGGATAGGTGATACTATGCCCTACATACCAAAAGCACACAAAAAGTATAAGCTGCTACCGTTTTGCAGAAAGCATGGCGGGGAGGTGTTTGAGTATCCGTGTGATTTACTTCGTAAGCTTGAACAATATTTGATGCCTGACGAAGCACTTGACCCATACGGCTTTAAAAGCTATGATGAATACGACCAAGAGATTGATCGGATCGCACAGCGGTTTGTGGAGCAGCCGGAAATCGCGGCTTTATTTGAACAATTCAAAGAACGGATCCACGGCATGAATCACAAGGAGCAGTGGTCTGTATTGAAGTACATCGGACCAACTGATGGCCATATCGCAGGACTGACACCGGGTAGAAATTATTACTGGCCTTCTCGTATATCAAATCCGGTCTATACTGGTGTTGTGGATGACGAGGAGTTCACTTCCTACCTATACCCCACCGATCCTGATTTGTGGGTGATACTGGAAGACCCAACCGGTATGGCTTACAACACTATCTACGGCAACGGTAAAAACAAGCTATCCAGGGCTACTCACGACCACATTATGAAGCAGCTGGAGAACGTAGTTATTGAAGAATAAAGGTGCTACATATGAGAAAACTCAATTTGTTTTGGAAGAGCAACCACGATTGGTGGGAATTTAAAGATGGTCTCCCCGTGCTAAAGGAAAGTGCTCCTCAGGAAGCTAGGGAAAGCTATGAGCATTACTTAGAGCAAATGAGCGAAGAACGAATTCGAAAAATCGACTGTGACTGGGAAGAGGCTTTTGCGCCTCATATTTTAGCGCGGGGAAAGAAATACTTCGAGGAAGGTCGCGTATCACAAATTATCCAGTACGGAAATCGGATCACGGCACATGTAGATGGCACCGAGGATTACTGTGTAGAAATCGATCTGCCTGGTGGTGTGCCGGACAACTGGCTCTGTACCTGCCCTTATGCTGTCCAAGGCGATTGCAAGCACAAAGCTGCCGTGTTGTTTGCTATTGATGCAGGCGAGTATACTTTTACCGGCGATCCACCAGATTTTGAGGAAGATATCCCTATTGATCATCTTTCCCTTCCTTGGTATGATGCCGTTGAAAAGTTACCGGCTAACACACTTCGCAAATTCCTTTTGGACTATGCTGAACGTAACGAGGAGATTCGAGAATATCTTTCAATTTGGTATTTGCACGGATTGCCGGAAGGCCTTCTGGAGCAATGGAAGGCAAATCTACAAGCCTATGCGAATGCAAAGACAGACGGACGACGGTATGTTCCCGAGGATGAAGTTTACTACTTTATGTTTGGGGTACGCAGCGCATTAAATCAGCGATTGCTTTTGTTACGAAAAGTTGGCGCAACCATGGACGCCTTTTATTGGTTGGGAACAGCCTTTGAAATTGCATCCAAAAAGGTGAATGCTGATGACGAAGGAGAATTCGAAGACTTCTACTATGACTGTGTAGAGGACTGGTACATTCTATTCGATGAAGCAACAAATGAGCAACGGGAGCAAATGCTCACATGGTTTTGGGAGCACAGAGCCGCCTTCTTTGCGCATGCAAAAGGTGTGACGGATATGTGTTTTCTTTACCTAGCCTGGGGTGATGCCCTCGAAAGGAAAAGCCTTGACATTGTGGATGCGCTGATTGCAAATTGCCATGATAGCGAGGAACCGGTGTACCTCATGGATTGCCGGATTGTGATTATGGGCCGTCTGGATTGCTCAGACGAAGAGGTGTGGGACTTCTGGAAACGGCATCTTAACCATGACTATGCACGTCACCGGCTGCTGGAAGACTATTATTCGGACTCAGAAACCCATGTGCATATTGTTCCGCTGCTTGAGCAGTTAAAGGAAATGGATGCGGACGATTTTCCTCGATTGATCCAAGATAGCGTATGGTTGACAATGCGGTACAAGGAGGAAAATGCAAATGAAGCATACGAATCTGAGCGAGCCCTCCTTTTAACGCAGCACAGACAAGCGTTGGAGAAGGATCTTCCAGTTGTTTTGGACAAGAAATCCGCAAGAAGGTTTATTACTTGCCTGGATGCATTGCGCTCTTTAAAGGATGACGGAGTCAATCAAATGATAGAAGAATTGGTGGATGCACTATGCTCCAATCCGGCAATTGCCCGAAAAGGCATTGTGGAAATGGTAAACGGTGCAGGCTATGAATGGCCGAAAGCCTATCGATTCTCAGAACAAAACGGATAAAGAAGGTATTATGTTATGAAATTTTATGGAGAAGAATACAGTAACTTGAAACGCAAAACACAAGGTGATCCGCACTTAGAAACTTTGGGAGATCTGTATAATATCCTGCGAAAATGTTGGAGCAAGGAAACAGCCTATCCGTCCTGTCAGGCAGAATGGGTTCCCAACGATCCAAGCTACGGGCAGTGTGCCATTACCGCTATGCTGGTATACGATATGTTTGGCGGATCCATTCATAGGATTCGTGTCTCCGGCGGAGGAACCCACTATTTTAACTGCATTGACGGTCATTACATAGATTTGACCCGTGAACAGTTTGACTTATATGACATACCCGTGGATTATGAGCCAAATGAAACTATGTCCAGAATCTACTGCGGTAAAAATCCAAACACGAAGGAACGGTATGATCTGCTTGTCCGCAACATTGCACAGTATCTTAGCGCGCTAGATTAAACTGCGTTCCAATCTGGCAATCGCCTACAACAACACAACAGGGCAGCTCAAAGGCTGCCCTGTTTGTATAGTAAAAGTGATTATTTAATTTCCTGTTCCAGTCCAGCAAACAGTTCAGAGTGGAAGAACTCGTCAATTGTAATACCCAAGCCGTCACATAACTTCTTGATGGTGGAGACGGTAGCGCTATTGTTTCTGCCGCTAACAATGTTGTTTACAGTAGACTGTGTAACGCCGCTGATGCTACTCAGCTTATTAATTGAAATATCGCGTTCCTGACACAGTTGAATGATTCTTTGCCGGACAGCCTCGCCTACGGTCATAGGTATCACCTCTTTCTAAGTAAAATGATACCTTTATGTACTTGAAAAGATTACCCCTTTTGAGTTAAAATAACTCAAAAGGGGTGAAGCTATATGCCAGCATGCACATTTTTTGGCCACCGGGATTGTCCGGAGACGATAAAACCGAAATTGAGAGAGGTGCTTATATATCTGATAACCAACCACGATGTGGATATGTTTTATGTGGGGCGCCAGGGGCAGTTTGATGCCTATGTGCATAGTGAACTGAAGAGATTAAAGCAAGAATATCCTCAGATCAACTACGCAGTTGTGCTGGCCTATATGCCCGGCAAGAAAACGGAATACGACGATTACTCCGACACTATGCTTCCGGAGGAAATCGAGTCCGTCCACCCACACTACGCCATCTCATGGCGCAACAATTGGATGCTCAAGCAATCTGACTATGTCGTCACCTACATCACCCACTCCTGGGGCGGCGCTTATCAGTATTCCGAAAAAGCCAGGCGGCAAAAGAAAGTTGTGATCAATCTATAAAAATCTCTTGACTCTGACGTAACGTCATAGTATATGATAGTGCCAAGAGGAGGGATGCGTACGATGACGGTTGCACAAGTGAGCAAGCGCACCGGTGTCAGCGTTCGGACACTGCACCATTACGATCAGATCGGCCTGCTGAAACCCACCGAGGTAACCGAGGCCGGCTATCGGCTGTACGATGACACCGCTTTGGACAAGCTTTATATGATCCTGGTGTATCGGGAGCTGGGTTTGTCCTTGAATGAGATAGGCGGCATTTTGGATGCGCCGGACTATGACCGAAACCGGGTTTTGGAGCATCAGATCAAGCTGATGCAGGAGCGAATCGAAAAGCTGCAAAACCGAATTACCCTTGCAAGGGGAATGCTTATGTTAGGAGTGAAATATATGGATTTTGAAGGCTTTGACCCCAAGAAATTAGACGAATACAGCCAGCAGGCCAAGGTTCTTTACGGCAAAACGGATGCTTACAAGGAATTTGAGCAGAAGCAAAAAGGCCGCACCAAGGAACAGGAAAAGGACCTGGGTGCACAGGTGATGGAGCTGTTTGCAAAGCTGGGCAAAATGCGCCCCTGCGCACCGGACAGTGAAGAAGCTCAGAACTGGACGAAGGCGCTGCAGGCGTTCTTTACGGAGCATTTTTACACCTGCACGCCCCAAATTCTGGGGAGCTTGGCAGAAAGCTACGCCGGTGGTGGCAGTATGACGGAAAACATCGACAAAGTCGGCGGCGAGGGCACCGGTGCTTTTGCCAAGCAGGTCATTGACATCTACACCCAAAAACTGCTATGAAAAACAAGAGGATTCTGTTCGCCGTTGCCCTCGTTTTGATTGCAATCAACCTGCTGAACGCAGATTTTTCTGCCTATAAGCAGCTATCTGCCGGCGATCTTTTTACGGTGATCGTGATCGCACTGGTAAGCTTTTTGATAAAGACCGGCGTTCTCTCTGTTGTGGTGATCGGCATTAAAAAGCTGTGGGAATGGATTCGGAAGAAACGATAAAATGTACCGCTGAGGAACCCAAATTCCTCAGCGGCAGTTTTTTAGTCATCGTCTTCGTCATCAAAAAGACGTCGTTCTTCCTCTTCTTCCTCACGGCGATATTCGCTGTCATCCCAATTGTAGACATACTCGCCCCGGTCGATGCTGTAGCCATCCTTGTCTATGTATTCATACTCACCGGAATCGTAATTTAAGCACCATTTTGTCATAGTTCCATATCTCCCAGATTCTCTTTCAAATTCTTAATATTCAAATAAGACTCGTTCAGTTCATCAACGAGATATTTCAAAATGGGGGACGAAGGCGTTTTTGTTACATGAGCCACATTGGTAATAATTCCGTCTACGTTAGTGCCTGAGTAGATTGCTCTGAACATCACAATACTACCGCCATCGAAGAAGTCGAACTCTTCCTTGCAGACTTTGACCCACAAATCTTTCATATATTCTGCAGAGTAACGCTCATCATTTTTTATAGACAAGATTAGCTCACGAAGCCTTTTGTATGTTTTCGTGTTATATTTTATCGCTTTTTTTATTGCGGTTTCTGCAAAGGAAGATTTTGTTACGATAAGTAAATCAAGAAGCTGAGATATGTATGGGAACAGAAATGTGTGAACACGATTGCTTCCGTCCTTGTATCGCACATTATCTCTTATTTCAAAAGAATCGGTAAAATAGTCAAGAACCTCCTCGCTTGAAGAAGCAATGTGCTTTACCATTCTTTCATTGTAGCAGCTGTCGAAATCAGGGTGCGTTGCTGAAAGATAATGTGCTCTGTAATAAAGCTGAGGGTTTTCTCTGGCACGAAGCTGGTTTAACATTTTAATATCCCCACGATCGGCGGCTAGGGCAATTAGGTTTATGCGAAGCTCATCCTCGGTTTTTAGCTTACCTTCCAGGCCGTAATCGATATAACCGATCTTTCGCCGTTCAATGGATGTTCCTGCACCAAAGGTTTGAATATAATCTTGATCTTTTCTGCTGTCAAACCAAATGTAATTATGGTCCATCAAAAATTTGATAAGCTCATAGTTTCCAAATTCAAGCGCATAATCCAAAACGGTCTTGCAATACTCGTCTGAATTAAGAATTAGCTTGTCGGCACGATTGATATATGCTTCCCATTCTGCCGGATCTTTGGAGCAAGCAACAGAATAATTTGTTACTCTATTTGTGATGGGCACAGAGCATTCACCTGCACTTAAAATCTGCTCACAAGAGACACCAAGCAATTCACAAAAATAGGGGAGGTCGTACGTCTGTATTGCTTTATTGCCTTTGACAATCTGTGCCAGACGGTTTGACATATTGTTGATGGTTTCGCTTGTGAGTTCTTCTTCCCTTGCTTGTATGTACGCCCGACAAAAGGCTCTGCGAGATTCGTATTTTTGGCTAATTAGATCATCGAGATATTTCCCGATTTTTGAATTGTTCTTTTCAACTTTAAACATATTTTTACCGCCTTTTTCGTACTGGGAATATTATAAAACCTGTAAAGGGAAAATGATATATTAGTTTTGCATATACAAAAAGCATACAATCTCGTCGGCTTGTAGCCATATATGCTTTTAGCATATATTATATTCTCGAAACAATTCATGTCAAGAGCACATCAAACTCTTGTGGGTCGCCTGTTGAATAAGGTGTCAAGTGAATCCAGCTATTTTACATATAGAAAAATGCCGCTGAGGCTTCAAATTCCTCAGCGGCGGTTTTACGTTTATCGGACTACAGAAGAATGGCTATAGATGTAGAATTCCTCTTGGCTAGGCATCCATTTCTTTTCCTTAGGTGGGAATGTGGCATCAAAGGCTTCCACAGCGGCGGTGTCCTCGCAGCAATCGGCGGCGGTGCTGGGAATGTACATCCACTTTCTGCCGTCCAGTGCGCCGGGCACAAGCTCGCATACAAGAAGCGCCGTGGGGAAGTTGCCGTCCACCACAAAGCTGACATTTTTCTTTTTGCAGCTGACAAAGCCACGGCTGACATAGTTGCCCGGATTGCCGAAGATGATGTTTACATCATAGCCCATCTTGCGAGCCACTTCAAAGGAATGCTCGATCAGCATTTTGCCCAGCTTCTGTCTTTGGTATTCGGGTGCAACACAAAGCGGCCCAAACGAGAGGATCTCTTTCCGGTTGCCATTTTCGTCCGCAAGCCAAGCCTTCGTGTACATAATGTTGCCGACGATTTTGCCGTCCAGCTCCAACACAAATGCCAATTCCGGGATGAAGTCAGGGTGAGAACGCATCTGATGCACATAATAATGCTCGTCCGCACCGGGCTTGTAGACATTCCAAAACGCCTCACGGGTCAGATCTTCTACTGCTCTGTAGTCCTTTTCGGTTTCTAAACGTATCGTCAAATTGTTCATTTTTAATATCCTTTCATAAAACGTTGACGCCCAAGATACGAGAGGATTGCGAGAAATGTATTTGCAAACCTCCCGTTTACAATACAATCTCCAAGGTGTTGTTCATCTTCAAACAGCATTCTCCAAAAAATAAATTCGGCTTTCACCGTACGCTCATTTTATCACAGACCTGCAGAGATTACAATATGCCGTGCCTTTTGGAAAGATATCTATATTAATAAATTAACTGTAAGTTAATTAAATTCCAAGCAAATTAACAGCCGATATGTGGACTTTTGAAAAGATGCAAGTTATAATAACATTGTGATCACAGAAAAATAAACCTTTGGGGTGAACATAATGATAGGTGGAATGATTCAACAAAAGAGAAAAGCAGCAGGCTTGACGCAGGCACAATTGGCAGAGTTGCTTGGCGTTTCGCCTCCGGCAGTAAACAGATGGGAAAAAGATCTCAGCTTCCCTGATGCAACTCTGTTGGCTCCATTAGCACGTTGCTTGAATACGGATCTGAACGAACTGTTTTCATTCTATGATTCGTTTTCAGACAAGGAGCGCGAACTGGCGGTCAGCAAAGCAACACAGATGCTCCTTAATGCAGATGATGAAGAAACTCTCGCATATATTGAGAATGTTTTACGTCAAAATCGGTCAGATGGAAAGCTTCATCTCGGGATGGCCAAAACGCTCTATGGTGCCCATCTTCTAAAGAAAGCGCACAATCCCGATATTTACTTAGATCGAATAACCCAATATTATGAGAGGGCGTTGGAATTGCTCCCCGACGAAGAGCAAGAAATATCTGAAACACTTATGTCTATCTACGCTTCTTTGGGGGATAGAGAAAAAGCATCCGGTTATTTCGAGAAATTACAGGGAACGATTCTGGAACGGATGGAGCACCATTCTGATATGCTGTTTCTTTTGAAAGATTACCCTGCAGCAGCAGAAGAATTGAAAGGTCTGGTCCTGCGCAAGGTGGTGGCTCTATCTACCAATTTAGGGCTGCTGCATGATATTTTGGTGGCGTGTAATAATATCGAACTGGCAGAGTTGGCGAAAGATAAAGCAGATGGCCTTCGCAAGCTGTTTGATCTATGGGAAGGCTTTGAAATTCTAAGCCTTGTATCAAGTGCTGTTTCTTCTTGCGATGGAGAAGCGCATAGCCGATATATGCAGGAGCTTCTGCTTGCAGACCCGTTTGGTAAGCACATTTCGGAATGTCCGTTATTTGAAAATGTACAACTTGGCGGAATGAGCGAAAAAGACAGCACTACCGCAGACAGCATGGCTGATTTAATGACAGCGTTAAACAATCTCAAGAAATAACCAAAGAAAAAGGCACAGAACTGGAATCTCGTTTCCAACTCTGTGCCTTTCTTCTGTTGTACGCCTTGCTGCTCTGGGGTTTCCGAGTAACAGGATTCAGATCGCCCCAAGTCTGCCGCTTGGCTTGATCCAATTTGCGCTTTTCCTTTTTGGAAAGTTTCTCGTAAGGGATGAATTTTTCCATATATACTGCCTCCTTATAAGTTCTGCGCTTATGATAGCACAAAAGTACAAAATTGAATAGAGAGACATTGATCTGCAAAGCAAATGCACCTCCCAGGATCGCTCCTGGGAGGTGCGTCTGTTAGATGGCTTATTCGATTTCCAGGCGTCGGCCTTCCGGCAGGCGCTGTTCCAGCTTGGGCAGGGTCAGTCGCAGGACGCCGTCCACATACTTTGCCTTGATCTTATCGGCATCCACGCCGGAGATGTCAAAGCTTCTTTGGTAGGAGCCGTAGGAACGCTCCATGCGGATCACTTTGTCCTTCTTGTCTTTTTCCTCGACCTTGGATTTGCGCTCAGCGCGGACGATCAGAGTATCGTTCTGGATGTCCAGAGTGATATCCTTCTTCTCAAAGCCGGGCAGGTCGGCCTCCAGCAGGTAGTGGTCGCCCTCGTCCGTCACATCGGTGCGGAACTGGGCAAAGGCAGGCGTGTCAAAGAAGCTGCCGAAAGGTCTTCCGAAAAAGGCTTTTTCGAATTCCTCCATCTCACGCCAAGGGTTGTAAGTGCTTATATCTTGATTTCTTCTGGTAAGTCCAAACATAGTAATACCTCCATTGTTACAATGATATTATATGCCGACTTGTGTAGGTCATACGGCAAGGTCGGCACTTGCCGAGCCTAGTACGCGTTTTTGCTGATCAGCTTATTCTTGCTTACTGTCTGTATTATAAGCTCTTGCAGACCCAAATGTGTGACGAAAGTGTAAATTTTTAGCACTCTCGCAGAGAGAGTGCTAAAATTGGGCATGTACAGAAGCGCGTAATTTAATTTGTCATCATAATAAGTTAAATAAGTTAACAATCCTGTGCTCATATGCAATGGGCGGCATACATATACGTGCAATGTCTGATAAAACAAGCGTTGATTATGCTTTGACAATCAGACTAAATTGTTGCCCGCATCATCCACTCCTGAGGCTGCATAGCATGTCAAAAAGGGAAAACATTTAGCGAAAATATTATTGAGATCATGCGACACAAAAATTCTTCTTTGCATATTATTGAAAAAGTGGTATACTGATAATGGAGTTTTATTTTTTGTAGAGAGAAGTACAATATATAGGATGTGAACAGATGAAACCATTCTTAAAGTGGCCGGGCGGTAAGAGATGGTTTGTTGCCAACTACCAGCAGGTCCTTCCCCAAGAATACAATGCGTATTTTGAACCATTTCTTGGTGGCGGATCTACATTCTTCCACCTCATGCCGCAGGAGGCTACTATTTCCGACATAAACCCCGATCTAACAAATACATATCGCGTGATGGCGAATCATCCCAGAGAGTTGCGCGTTCTTCTGGAAGAGCATCAGGAACTTCATGGTACAGAGCACTATTATGATGTGAGAGAGCATATTCCCGATGATGCGATAGAACGTGCAGCGAGATTCATGTATTTGAATAGGACATGCTTTAACGGAATGTATAGGGTAAACAGACAGGGGCAGTTTAATGTGCCCATAGGCACGCGAGAACACTTCATTGAAGATGTTGAAGCTTTTGCTGAATATGCAGAACTCCTTCAACATGCACATATTCTCACGCAAGATTTTGTAACGACGATACGAGGGGCCGGTGATGGTGATCTTGTTTTTGCTGATCCACCATACACGATTGCCCGCAATCAGAACAGTTTTATCAAATATAATGATAAACTGTTTTCTTGGAAGGATCAGAAGCGCCTACTAAACGCACTTGTTCGTGCCAGAAATCGCGGTGCAATGATTGTTGCAACAAATGCACTATATTCAGATTTGCAAAAAATGTATCGGGAGAACGGATTCTATACATACACGCTTGATCGGTTTAGTTCAATATCTGGTAATGCAGACGGTCGTGGCAGACAAGAAGAACTTTTAATCACATCCTATCCTGTGGAACTATAAAAGTGTATAAAAGAAATACCTCTATAAGGGGAGTAACATATGACACGGATTGCATTAATAAGCGACATTCATTATGGGCAGTTTTCTCGTACTGCGGAATTCTCCGTTCCCGGAGAGAAAATTAAAGATGAGAATACGGGTGGCGAGTCTTTAAAAGAAGGGATGGTATCTCTTCTGGAAGGCGAGAATATTGACTACCTTTGTGTTGCGGGAGATCTAACATCTTTGGGTAGTCCCCAGGAATTTGCATATTGTGAAGACTTGATCCTAGATATCGCTGAAAAACTGGGGATTCAAGAAGAAAATATACTCCTGGGCTTGGGTAATCACGATATAGATTGGAATATTACAGAGTTGTACGCAAATTTCAAAAATAAGAATGCAGAGTTCCCTATGGAGATGGTCAAGGATCAGTATAGGCGAATTGCAGCAAGTGCATCGCTTATCAATCTTAAAAGAATTTCTGAACCCTCGCGAAAAGGGCCTGCACCATTTTCTGGAATCATTGAAAATGATAACTTTGTGATGTTTGTTCTTAATACCGGATGGTGCTGCACAAAAGATGAAGCCAGTCGGCCAGGAAAACTTGACACACAACAACTAGAGTGGTTTGAAAAAGAAGCCGCAAATTATAAGAATGTGTTGAAATGGAAAGTGATACTTATGCATCACCATCCTTTCAACTATACGTATCCAGTTGTCTGTCCTGATTATTCTACTCTGCAAGAAGGAAGCAATTTTCTTGATATAGCTGGCAAGAATGGATTTAATCTAGTTATTCACGGACACAGACACCACCCTAGAGCAGAAACGAAGTGGAAGAGTGGTTGGGATCATCCTATTACCTTTGTTTGTGCAGGAAGTTTTGCGGTCAATGCATCACATAGGAATGCGGGGTCTATTCCAAACACACTGCATATTATAGAATTGACAGATGAAGTGGGTACAGTACGACTCCAAAATTTTCAACACTCCGCAAAGGGCTGGATCCCGTTTTTAAACAACTGCGATGAGACTCCCCTAGACGGCGAGATGCTGTTTGGGAAACTCTTTAAACCGGAAGAGATTACACAAGCAATTGAGGCGCTTCCGGAAAATGAAGTGTTGCAGTGGGAAAACCTTAACGAATGCCTTAAATTTATGCCGTATGAAGCACTTAATAAACGGATAAGCACCAATCTTCCGTCAACTGTTAAAATGATTGGGCGCTTCCCGGAAACGGTGATCCTCTATAAAGAGGGAGGTGGCACGCAATGAGCAGAGTTGCAGATATGGTTAGGGGTTCTAACTGTCAGAACCCCTTTAGCGACAGTCAGGCACGTAATTTTTCTGACAGTAAACTGATAAATGAGTTTTGCCCAATTTCTAACTACTGGTCACTGTTTAATGATCAGCATGAAATCCTTTTGGGAGCACGAGGAAGCGGAAAAACATTTTTGCTAAAAATGATGCGATACTCGATGTTGAAGCGCATACAAGACCCCAGAGCGCAGGAACTTGCCGAGAAGAAAGAATATATTGCACTATATGTTCCTATGTATTTGGAGTTTGTCACGCATTTAACAAGCTCTGATTCTTCTGAAGAAAAGCAGGTTCAGTTGTTTCAATTTGCATTCAATTGCCTGTTGGCTCAGTCTATGTTGGTTGAACTGAAGGAGATTCTGTCTGAGGAATCTGACAAAATGAAGTGGGCTAAGAAAAATCTGGAACTTTCTTTAGCGTTGAATAGCTGTTGGTTTGATGATGATGCAAATGATGTATCAGATTTGTTCTCCCTTACAACAAAACTTAGAAAACTGTTCTATAATTTTGATGTTTCAACAGGGGACTTAACGAATATTCCTCCGGTATTTAAACGTCAAATGGGAGCATCACTCTTAGCAGTCAAAGAAATAGTAGCAGAGTGCTTGGGCCTCCCTGAAGAACCTACATGGATTATTTGTATTGATGAAGCGGAATTTTTAACTGAACCACTGCAGCGCTGCATTAATAGTGTGTTTCGCTCTGACTCTAGACGAATTGCACTTAAGGTTGCTACGTTACCATACTATCATAGAACCCTAAATACGCTTGATCCTAAAATTGCTGTATCTGCAGGTAACGACTTCAGCTATCGCGTTGTTGATATGGATCACGAAAGTGCTGACTTTATTAACCTCACAAATGCCTTGGTATCTAGCAGATTAAAAACTCGGTTTGATTCTAGTTTGGATATAGACAAATTAGAAGATTTTCTTGGTACTGTGGGTAGTGACGATCCAATCGATTATTACCGGGAAGAAGTCAAGGCACAGTCTGCTACTGACGATATTATTATGCAGGACATTGTATCGGAATTATCAGAAGAACGCAGAAAAAGTGCTAGTCATTATTCAAATCCGAGAAAGACGATACGTGATAAGTTTGCACCAGTTTTTTATGTGCGGCGAATGTATAAACTTTCAAGACGAGGAAACACAAAGCCTGGCTGGTATGCAGGTAGCCAAATGGTTCGCAAGATATCGCAAGGCAACCCGCGTGTATTTATTCAGATTATGAATAACTTGTTTGAGAAAGCACGCAACTCTGATTTAACTCCTAAGGCGCAACATGGAGTGATTTTTGATTATGTTCAAGGTTTTTGCGAATCTACGCAGGCATTAGAAAGCAATGGACCGACAATGCATCGTGAACTGAATCTAATCGGTGAGGCACTACATGAACATGTACACGAAGGGGACCTTAGATCTACAGGGTGCAATTTTGCATTAGGCTTTGATTCCGAAAAATCTTTTGAGTATGCCAGGAGGTGGTTGCAACAGGCAGTGGCCTATTCTAGAATTGTAGTAAACGAGGACACTCTCATCAACGGTATAACAAAAGATACAGAGTTTGTCTTAGCCAACACTTATGCTGCTAAATATTGGCTTCCTATGCGTGCAGACGGCACAGCAAAAAGGATAAACATCAGAGACAATAAAGTCGCAACATATACAGTAAAAATGCCCGGTAAAAAGACACCTCCTAGTGATCAACTGTCGTTTTGGGGGGAGGATGCGCAATGATTATTAAAAACGCACAAGATCATTCACAGCATTTTGGGGATGATGATCTTTATGTTTTTGCGTTCGGTTATGAGCATAGATCGTATTTTTTGTACGACGAGTTGCAAAAGAAACACCCAGATGCAAAGCCGATTGTATTTGCATTTGATGATTACGCAAAGCATCCTCATATTGCTGCAAAAGTCAAGGAGATTGAAAGTAAAGGGAACCCAATTGTTTTAGAAAGCTATAATAGTTGTAACGCGGTACATGAAAAGATTGTTGAATTTGTAAGCCAACGCATTGCTGAGAAAGAATCAATAACGGTTCATATCGATTACTCATCTATGCCAAGAAGTTGGTATTGCAAACTTCCGATATTGCTTCAAAGAGTGATGCGTGACACAGATAAAGTGTATTTTTGGTATTCCGAAGGAGAGTATCCTGCATCACATGAAGAATATCCCAGTTCGGGTATTGATTCGTTCTCTTTTTTCTCGGGAAAACCATCGCTGCAAATTGAGAACAGCAGAGTTCATGTTGTTGCACTGGGATATGATGTTATCAGAACACAGGCGATACTTTCCATTACTGACCCCAGTTATCTGGTTTCATGTTATGCATACAACCCTGCGCGTGAAGGCTTTTTAGAAAACTTAAAACAAATCAATGAACCGATACTTGCTCGATCTGCAATGTCACTAGCCCTACATGTAGAGGACTTTGAGTTTATGGTGTCGAAGCTATGCGACACTGCAAATGAACTACTTCCGGTAGGAGATGTTGTTTTGATACCTGATGGTCCGAAGCCCCTTATTTTTGCGCTATCACTTGTCCCGGACTTCGTTGGAAAACAGGGTATAACATGTTTGCATATTGCAAGAAATAATGATTATTTTGAGTCGGTAGATGTTACGCCAACAGGCAAGGTATGCGGGTTCCTGCTGCAGAGATAAAAAGCATAATTGTATAAAAACATCTGAAGCAAGCACATAGCAGCTTCAGATGTTTTTTCTTATATTGGTAAGTAAATATTAAAACCACAAACTGAGCATAGTTGCAATATGACTAATCGCATAGTTGCAATATGACTAATCGCAGAATCTTGATATTCTGGCGCAACAGTTGTTGAAATATATCAACAGCAAATAAGGCTAAAGGCTCCGGACACCGTCCGGAGCCCTTGCACTATGAAGAATTAAAAAGTGGTTTACTTTTGCTTATAGTAGGAGATTGAATTATCTTGATAGAGATACAATGCCGTGGATACTAAAGAGGGTAGAAGTGTTACCAGTAAGTCACAACGAATGCCGCTTGACAAGAGTTGACATATTATGTATAATAGTATGTAAGCTAACTAACTTACATATGGAGGTGATCGAATTGCTGGACGAAATGATTGTAAATGTACAATCTGAATTCTCATTACTTGTTGATGAGGCGATTGAATATGATTTCGGCTCATATCTTAGAGCTGTTCGTCGAGCTAGAAAGATTTCTGTCCGGCAATTAGCGAAAGCTGTGGGAAAGACACCTACTTATCTGAGTGACATAGAACAACAGAACAATAGGCCACCAGAAAAGGAACTGCTGGATAGCATTATCCGAGAACTTGAGTTGGATGATTATCCTAAAGTAAGAATGAAACTTTATGATTTAGCTGCAATGGAGCGAAATGATGTTCCTGCGGATATAAAAGAGTACATAATCAATAATAGAGATTTAATTAATTTGATACGTAATGCGAAGGATAGACCCAATAGTGATTTGCTCTGGAAGAAAATTTCTCATAATATATAGTGGAGGAAAAAGCAATGGCTGATGTTAGAAAAGATCAAGAAAGAGATGAACTTCATCGCGCGATATGGGCGATTGCTGATGAGCTGCGCGGAAGTGTTGACGGATGGGATTTCAAGTCTTACGTTCTGGGCATGATGTTCTATCGCTATATCTCTGAAAATCTGACCAATTATATCAACGAGGGCGAAAATGAAGCCGGAAATGAGGACTTTGACTATACGCAGCTGTCCGATGAAGACGCAGAACAGGCCCGGGAAGATCTGGTCAAGACCAAAGGATTCTTCATTCTCCCGTCTGAACTTTTCTGCAATATCAGAAAAACAGCAGCAAGTGATGAAAATCTGAATATGACTTTGGAAACTGTTTTCAAACATATCGAGGAGTCCGCAAAAGGTAGCGAAAGTGAAGACAATTTTGCCGGTCTGTTTAACGATATTGATGTCAACAGCAACAAGTTGGGTGCTACCGTTGCCAAGCGTAATGCAAAGCTGGTAAAACTAATTGAAGGCATTGCTAACATGAGCTTGGGTAATTACAAAGAGAGTGCTATTGATGCCTTTGGTGATGCTTACGAGTATTTAATGGGCATGTACGCATCCAACGCAGGTAAAAGCGGCGGAGAGTTCTTCACACCCCAGGAAGTCTCTGAATTGCTGACCCGCATTGCGGTTGTTGGTAAAACAGAGGTCAACAAGGTGTATGATCCCGCCTGCGGCTCGGGCTCGCTCCTTTTGAAAGCAGCGAAGATTCTCGGCAAGGAAAATGTCCGCCAAGGCTTCTTTGGTCAGGAAATCAACCTGACTACATATAACCTTTGCCGTATCAACATGTTCTTGCATGACATTGATTACGATAAGTTTGATATTGCACACGAGGACACCCTGTTGTCGCCGCAGCATTGGGATGATGAACCCTTTGAGGTGATCGTTTCCAACCCCCCGTACTCTATCAAATGGGAAGGCGATGACAATCCCGTTCTGATCAATGACCCTCGTTTCTCTCCTGCCGGTGTGCTTGCACCCAAGTCCAAGGCAGACCTTGCTTTCATCATGCACTCTTTGGCGTGGCTGGCTACCAATGGTACGGCGGCAATTGTTTGCTTCCCTGGTATAATGTACCGTGGTGGAGCTGAAAAGAAGATCCGTCAGTATCTGATCGACAACAACTTCATTGACTGCATTATTCAGTTGCCGAGCAACCTGTTTTTCGGCACCTCCATTGCAACCTGCATTATGGTTTTGAAGCGCAGCAAGTCCGACAACCGCACCTTGTTCATTGACGCTTCCTCTGAGTACGTAAAGGTAACGAATAACAACAAGCTGACCGAAGATAATATCGCCCACATTGTGGAGACCTTTAATTCTCGCACTGATGCTGAGCATTTTGCACGTTGTGTGCCTTACGAAGAAATCGTGGAGCAGGATTATAACCTTTCTGTCAGCTCCTATGTTGAGCAGGAAGATACCAGAGAAGTAATTGACATTGCAAAGCTCAATGCAGAGATTGAGGAAATTGTTACAAGGGAGCAGGTACTCAGAGCCGAAATCGCAAAGATCATCGCAGAATTAGAGGGATGATTTATGAGACTCAGCAGTAGATTATCTGATAAAAACAAAAATAATGGCGAAATCGAATCTTTTATCGATTGGGAAAAATATACGATTTCTCCTGAAGAGGAAACAGAAGATATTTGCTTGATCTCTGCCGGGGATTTTCTAGAAATACAGATTGGTACAATTACTTTGCCCTTCTATTCAACAATATGCAGAGATAGCGTTTCCTTCATTTCTCCTAAAAAACTGCATTGCCTGATCATCAGCAATTCCATGATCAGCATCGACTGTCAATTGGCGTGCATGGATTATGACAAGGATAATCCTGCTTGTCAAAACTGTAATCACTGTGTACAGGCATGGTTCTTGGTAGGCGCGGATGATATCTTTTCATCGTCTCCCACTGTTCACGTAATCAAGCAGAATTTTAAGCTGCCTGAAAATGTCAAACTGCCAGTTGAAACAGAAGACAAGTTTGCTGAATGGTTAGCAAAAGCTGAGATTGCACGCAAAGAAAGACTTGGTGCTGGAGCGGTTATTTACTTAAGATCCATTTTGGAACAGATTACGATAAAAGTGGGCAACGATGCAGGCGTTGATATTTATCAGCCCAATGGCCGCACGAAACCTTTTAACCAAGTACTGCAGGCAGTTGATGCCCAGTGCTCGATTATTCCGACGATTTACTCTGACAATGGTTATCGGCTTTTTCAGAAGCTTAGCGATATCGCTCACGGAAATGCGGACGAAGATACCGCCTTAAGAGAGTACGAACATTTGCGGAGACTTGTCGTTGGTGTAATTGAAAATGTCAAGAAAAAGGAAGAAGAAATCAAGGACAATGCCGAGATCAGAAAGGCGTTGGATGCGATAGGATTTAGCGATGGGGGTGAGCAAAGTGAACAAACTGAATGAATTGATACATACGCTTTGCCCTAATGGTGTTGAGTACAAGCCACTTGGAAAATTGGGGAAGTTTTATGGTGGATTATCAGGCAAGTCCAAAGATGATTTTACAGATGGCAACGCGAAGTTCATTACCTATAAAAATGTTTATTCTAACCCTGCTTTGCAGATTGATGTAGAGGATAGTGTGAAGATCGCTGATGGCGAGAAACAGCGAACTCTGCAGTACGGAGATGTGATTTTTACCGGTTCTTCCGAAACGCCGGATGAATGTGGTATTTCTTCTGTTGTGACCGAAAAAACGGAGGAAAAGCTGTACTTAAATAGTTTTTGTTTCTTCTTCCGTTTCGACGATTTGAAGATTATATTGCCGGACTTTGCAAAGCATTTGTTCCGTTCGAGTAATTTAAGATACCAGATAGGTAAAACCGCCAGCGGAGTTACCCGCTTCAATGTATCTAAAAAATTAATGGAGAATGTGATTATTCCTTTGCCACCTCTTGAAGTGCAGAGCGAAATTGTCCGAATTTTGGACAATTTCACGGAACTTACAGCGGAACTTACAGCGGAACTTTCAGCGGAGCTTTCAGCGAGAAAACAGCAGTATGAGCACTACAGGGATACGCTCTTAACCTTCGATAATGATTCAGTAAGTTGGTTTGAACTAAAAGATGTTATTCACTCGCTAAATACAGGTCTAAATCCTAGACAATTTTTTCGGTTGAATACCGAAGATGCCACCAATTATTATGTGACCATTCGTGAAATTCGGGGTGGCAGGATTGTTCCAACCGATAAAACTGACCGCATCAACGATGAGGCCCTTGCTCTTTGCAACAATCGTTCAAATCTTGAAATTGGAGATGTTCTGTTTTCCGGAACAGGAACAATTGGCGAAACAGCCGTAATAATGGAAGAACCTCGAAATTGGAACATTAAAGAGGGCGTTTACGCCATTAAACCTAATCAAGAGATCATTTTGCCAAAGTATCTTCGATATTTGTTGACTGCAACATATATCAAAACCACATATATGAAGAAGGTAGCTGGAGGAACCGTAAAAAGCATACCGATGGGTGAAATGAGAAAACTGCAAATTCCCGTTCCGTCTATCAATGAGCAAGAACGCATTGTGGTAGCCCTTGACCGATTTGACGATCTCTGCAACAATCTTTCTGCTGGTCTCCCCGCCGAAATTGAAGCAAGAAAAAAGCAGTATGAGTATTACCGGGATAAGTTACTAACCTTTGAGGAGTACAAGGAAAATGTCGGTTGATACTTTAATGGATTACCGGGAATTTACGAATGCTGACGAAGCAGAACAATGGGCGTGGGAACATTATTCCAACTTGCTGAGCCTTGATCCGGACTCAGAACAGTATAAGTTGATCTTTTCTTACACCGGCAGTTGGTACAAGGCACTTAATCGTTTGATGCGTGTATGCCCCACAGTAGGATTAAAGGATTTTGATAAAGTAGATTTTGGAGATTATGTAGAAGAAAAGGCAGAAATCATTGCGCTCAACGCTATTCTTCAAAAGTACTCGTTGCCGGAGCCAATCGTCGTACATCGCTTTGCGCATATATCAGATATCGTAAAAATGTCAGGAGTGTACTTCCTTCGCAAAGGAGTGCAGTTTTCGGATAAAGCCTTTGTTAGCACCACCTTGGTTAAGAATTTACTTGTTTCCTTCGGAAAAGAAAACGGATGCTCCTGTGTTTTAAGGATATATCTTCCCAAGGGGCTTCCAGGCGCATATGTTTCTTTTAAGACAGACAAAACTTTGTTAAATGAGCAAGAGTTTTTACTGCCACCTAATGTCCTAATGATAATTATCAAGATACATTATTTTACATGGCCATTACAAATTGACTGTGTTGCACTTCCTAAATGAAAGGGGGATTCCCAATTGAGCACCTACAACATCGTAGTTTCTACCAACGAAAGTACAGTTGTGACCGAATACGAGCCGCAGCAAACTCGCTCCGATGCTTACCAGAGTGAAGCGGCTCTGGAAGCAGCCTTCATCAAAATGCTTGGTGAACAAGGCTACGAGTATGTTTCTATTCACAACGAAGGGGAGCTTGTTGCAAACCTTCGCAAGCAACTTGAACGGCTCAATCAGTACAGCTTCACAGATAAAGAGTGGGATACTTTCTTCAAGTCCAAGATTGCCAATGCCAATGAGAGCATTGTAGAAAAGACTCGCAAGATCCAGGAGGATTATGTGCAAAACCTAACTTGTGAAGACGGAAGGACCCAGAATATCTATCTGATCGACAAGAAAAATATCCACAACAACCGATTGCAGGTTATTAACCAGTATGAGGAAAGTGCTGGAAGTCATGATACCCGGTACGATGTGACGATTCTGGTCAATGGCCTGCCACTGGTTCACGTCGAACTGAAACGCCGTGGTGTTGCAATCAAGGAAGCGTTCAATCAGATTAACCGCTATCAGCGTGACAGTTTCTGGGCAGGATCTGGACTTTACGAGTATGTGCAGATTTTTGTCATATCCAACGGTACATTCACGAAGTATTACTCCAACACCACCAGAGCGAGCCATATCAAGGAGAACGACGGCACAAGCAAGAAGCACAGCAAGAAAACTTCCAATAGCTTTGAGTTTACTTCCTATTGGGCAGATGGTAACAATAGAGTTATTACAGACCTTGTTGACTTCACAAAGACATTTTTTGCAAAGCATACTCTGCTGAACATTCTGACAAAATACTGTGTATTCACATCCGAGGAATTGCTGCTTGTCATGCGTCCCTATCAGATCGTTGCAACAGAGCGTATTTTGAACAGGATCGAGATATCTTCCAACAGCAAGAAAACCGGAAAGATCGATGCAGGTGGGTACATCTGGCATACTACGGGCAGCGGCAAAACACTTACCTCCTTCAAGACAGCGCAGCTTGCTACGAACTTGCCTTATATTGATAAGGTGCTGTTTGTTGTTGACCGTAAGGACTTGGACTATCAGACCATCAGAGAGTACGATAGATTTGAAAAAGGCGCAGCAAACAGCAACAAAAGCACCGCTGTTTTACAGAAGCAGCTTGAGGATTCTACTTCTCGGATCATCGTAACTACAATTCAGAAACTGGATGTCTTTATTCAGAAGAATCCCATACATCCAATTAGGGATAAGCATATCGTTCTGGTATTTGATGAATGCCATCGGAGCCAATTTGGAGATATGCACACGAGAATTGTCGGTGGTCAAATCAAAAAAGGCGAAAAATATGTTAAAGTAAACAGATACTTTAGAAACTACCATATTTTCGGTTTTACCGGAACGCCTATTTTTTCAGTCAATGCTGGAAATGGCGGAAATCCGAATCTGAAGACAACTGCACAGGCATTCGGTGATAAGTTGCATACCTACACCATCGTAGACGCAATCAATGACGGCAATGTTCTGCCGTTCCGCATCGACTATATCAACACGGTTAAGCAGAAAGATGGTAAGCAGGATCAACAGGTAACTGCCATTGATACCGAGGAGGCACTTGCTTCTCAGGAGCGTATCTCTGAAGTCGTGAAGTACATTCTGGAGCATTTTGATCAAAAGACAATGCGCAATTCCTACTACAGTCTGAAAGGTCAGCGCGTAAATGGATTCAATTCCATGCTTGCTGTCAGCTCCATTCCTGCCTGCAAAAAGTATTATCTGGAGCTGAAAAAGCAAATTGCAGAACAGCACCGAGATTTGACTATTGCAACCATCTTCTCCTTTGCTCCCAACGAAGCAGACAGCGCGGATGGAATCTTGGACGATGAAAGTTTCGACACCGAAGGTCTTGATCAGAGTTCCCGTGATTTCCTGGATATGGCAATCGATGATTATAATGGGATTTTCCAAACCAAGTTTGATACATCCAGCAAGGGTTTTCAAGACTATTACAAGGATCTGTCTGATAAGGTGAAAAAGCGTGAAGTTGACTTGCTGATCGTGGTCAACATGTTCTTAACTGGTTTTGATGCTACAACGCTCAATACTCTTTGGGTGGATAAGAATTTGAAAACGCATGGTCTTATTCAGGCATTTTCCAGAACGAATCGCATCTTAAATTCTGTTAAGACTTTTGGTAACATCGTTTGCTTCCGTGATCTTGAAAAAGAAACAAACGACGCAATTGCTTTGTTCGGTGACAAAGAGGCAAATGGCATCGTCCTTCTGAAATCTTATGACGATTATTACTATGGCTGTGTTGACGAAAAAGGCCGTGAGCAAAAGGGTTACGAAGAACGCATCGCAGAGTTGTTGCAGAAATATCCTTTGGGAGAGCCAATCATCGGAGAACAGAATAAGAAAGACTTTATTGTTCTGTTCGGTAATATTCTCCGTTTGCGGAACATCCTTTCCGCATTCGACCAGTTTGCAGGAAACGAAATTTTGTCGCCCATTGATTTTCAGGATTACACTGGCACTTATCATGATGTGTATGATGAAATCAAGCCGAAGCCGGGAAGCAAAGACAGCATTATGGATGATGTAGTCTTTGAGATGGAACTGGTTAAGCAGGTTGAGGTCAATATTGACTACATTCTGATGTTAGTTGCAAAATATCATGGTGGTAACTGCGAAGACAAGGAAATCTTGGTTGCGATTGATAAGGCTATCAAGTCCAGCTTGCAGCTTAGATCCAAAAAGGAACTGATTGAGAACTTCATTGCCACGGTCAATACCAGCACCGACGTTACTGCAGACTGGCAGCGTTTTGTCAGAGAGCAGCAAGAAACTGACCTTCAGGCGCTGATTGCCGAAGAAAAGTTAAAACCAGAGGAGGCAAGAAAATTTGTTGAGAATGCTTTCCGTGATGGTGTCCTCAAAACGACTGGTACTGATGTTGACCGCTTAATGCCGCCTGTTTCCCGTTTTGGTGGCGGTGGCGCTCGCGATAAGAAGAAGCAAACAGTTATTGAAAAACTGAAAGCATTTTTTGAGAAGTATTTTGGCGTAGTGTAAATTTAACATCTCCGCAAAGTGAAATGGAGCAGTATAGGTGAATTCCTATCTGCTCCATTTTTGCTTTTTAGTAACTAAGATATTAGTGATGATGTTTTCTTGAAACTCAAATATGACCTCACATATGTTGTAATCAGAAAGTTTGCTAAGACTTTCAAAATTACAACATGAAAGAGGTAAATTATGAGTAAAGCAGAAGAAAACACCAGTTTGGTGTCCGCGCCAGCGGAGAAAGATAAGAAATTCAGAGAGACACTATGGCATCTCGTTGAGCAATCAGGTAGGTCAGAACGGAAGATTTGTCAGCAGTTGGGACATAACAGCGGGTACATAAACAAGCTGCTCAACGGCAACGCAGATCCGTCCTACAAGGGGATTCTGGAGCTGGCGGAGTATTTCGAGGTGGGAATAGGGGTGTTATTTGGTGAAAAATAAGTAAGTGCTTCATATGATGAAGCGATTGGCCTGAACCCCTTGACTTTTCGACGAAAAACTCATATCTTGTAGTTGTACAGAGTAC